>DATFEC010000178.1:0-2824 GCA_035251655.1 Candidatus Limnocylindria bacterium
GGCGGCCACGGCGCTCGCCGCCGCCCCGACGGCCATGGCCGAGGGCCCGCCACCGTTGACCTCTGGGCGGCTCTCGACGATCCGCTGCGGCGCCGCGGCGGCGGGCTGGCGGACGACGGTCACCCGGAAGATCGTCCGGGCCACGTCCCGGCGGATCATGACCTTCAGCTCGTCGAACATCCGGAACGCCTCGACCTTGAACTCGTTGAGCGGGTCGCGCTGGCTGTAGGCCCGCAGGCCGACGCTCCGTCGCATGTCGTCCACCGCGGTCAGGTGCTCCACCCACAATCCGTCGATCACGCGGAGCAGGACGATGCGGTTGAGGGCGGCCATCGCCTCCTCCCCGAATTCGTCCCGGCGGTGCTGGTAGTGGATCTCGGCCGCCTCGACCAGAGCGTCGGCCACCGCATCGGCGTCGCGGCCGGTGTCGACCACCTCCAGGTCGGTGGTGGTGAACGGGACCATGGCCGTCAGCTGCGCCTTCAAACCGTCCCGGTTCCACTCCGACGGGTCACCGGCCGTCGACTCGGCGACCAGACCGCGGATCTCGGCCTCGACCAGCGACAGGACCGTGCCGGACAGGTCTTCCGCGCGGAGGATGTGGTCTCGCTCGCCGTAGATCGTCTCGCGCTGGAGGTTGATGACGTCGTCGTATTGGACGACGTGCTTGCGCAGGTCGAAGTTGTACCCCTCCACCCGCGTCTGGGCACTTTCGATCGTCCGACTCACGATCCCCGACTCGAGCGCCATGTCGTCGGTGAACCCCACGCGCTGCATCAGGCCCTGGACCCGGTCGCTCGCGAACCGACGCATGAGGTCGTCCTCCAGCGACAGGTAGAAGCGGCTGCTGCCCGGGTCACCCTGCCGGCCGGCACGACCACGGAGCTGGTTGTCGATGCGCCGGGCCTCGTGCCGCTCGGTCCCGACGATATGAAGCCCCCCGAGAGCCACGACTCGCTCGCGGTCCTCCGCGGTGGTCGCCTCGGCGTTGGCCATTGCCTCCGCCATCTGCTCGGGCGTCGCTTCCAGCACATTCGTCCCGGCCTGGTGCAGCAGCTCGGCCGCGAGCATGTCCGGGTTGCCGCCGAGCAGGATGTCCGTCCCGCGGCCGGCCATGTTGGTCGCGATCGTCACGGCACCGCTCCGCCCGGCCTGGGCCACGATCTCGGCTTCGCGCTCATGGAACTTCGCGTTGAGCACGTTGTGCTTGATGCCGCGACGCTTGAGCAGGTCGGACAGCATCTCGGACACCTCGACGCTGATCGTGCCGACCAGGACGGGTCGACCCTTCTCGTGCTCCTCGGCAATCTCGTCCGCGACCGACTCCCACTTCGCCTTCTGGCCGGCGTAGACGAGGTCCGCGAAATCGTCGCGGATCATCGGGACGTGGGTGGGGACGACCACCACCTCGAGGCCGTAAATCTTCGCGAACTCCTCGGCCTCGGTCTCGGCCGTACCGGTCATGCCGGCGAGCTTGCGGTACATCCGGAAGTAGTTCTGGAAGGTGATGGTGGCCAGCGTGCGGGACTCACTCTGGATCCGGACGCCCTCCTTGGCCTCGACTGCCTGGTGGAGACCCTCGCTCCAGCGCCGGCCGGGCATGAGGCGGCCGGTGAACTCGTCGACGATGACGACCTCTCCGTCCTTGACGACGTAGTCTCGGTCGCGCTTGTAGAGGGCCTGCGCCTTGAGGGCCTGCTCGAGATGGCGGGCCATCCCGAAGTCGTCGTCGAACAGGTTCGCGACGCCGAGCATCCGCTCCATCTTGTCGGTCCCGACCTCGGTGATCGCCACCTGGCGGAACTTCTCGTCGACGAGGTAGTCCTCCTCGGCCTTCAGCCGCGGGACGAGCCGCGCGAACTGGACGTATCGGTCAGTCGACTGCTCGGCCTGGCCGCTGATGATCAGCGGGGTGCGGGCCTCGTCGATGAGGATGTTGTCGACCTCGTCGACGATGCCGAAGAAATGGCCGCGCTGGACGCGGAGGTTCAAGTCGGCCACCAGGTTGTCGCGCAGGAAGTCGAAGCCGAACTCGTTGTTCGTGCCGTAGGTCACGTCCGCGGCGTAGGCCTCACGCCGGGTGACCGGTCGCAGGTCGCGCAGCCGCTCGTCGGTCGCGACGAAGTCGGGGTCATAGACGTAGGCCGCTTCATGCTGGATCGACCCGACCACCATCCCCAGCCGATGAAACACCGCGCCGATCCATTGCGCGTCGCGCTTGGCGAGGTAGTCGTTGACGGTCACCACGTGGACACCCTTGCCGGCAAGGGCATTGAGGTAGGCGGCGAGCGGAGCGACGAAGGTCTTGCCCTCGCCGGTCTTCATCTCCGCGATCTCGCCGCGGTGGAGGACGATCCCACCGATGAGCTGGACGTCGTAATGCCGCTTGCCGAGGGCGCGAACCATCGCCTCCCGGACCGCGGCGAACGCCTCCGGCAGGAGCTTGTCGAGGCCGGCGTTGACCTGCTCCATCTCCCGCTTGCGCTGCTCGCGCTGCCGCTCGCGTCGCCGAGCGGGATCGCCGCCGACCAGCTCCGACTCCTCGTCGGGCGCCGCGGGAGCCGCGGGGTCGATGAGGTCTCCGAGATCGTCGCGCAGCCGCTCGCGGAACAGCGCCGTGCGCCCCCGGAGATCGTCGTCACTCAGGGCGCGGTACTCGGGTTCGAGCGCGTTGGCCCGCTCGACGAGCGGTTCCAGGCGGCGGACTTCGCGTTCGTTGGAGTCCACCACCCGGGAGAAGAGCTTCAGCATTGGTCGGCCGCGAGTATATCCGTCTGCCCCGTTCTCACCCTCCGCACGGTCAGGCTGGCCGCGGCGTCCAACG
>DATFEC010000247.1:0-9634 GCA_035251655.1 Candidatus Limnocylindria bacterium
GCGCCGGAGACCTTGGGCAGCTTGGCCAGTTCCTCGCGAATCCGCTGCGCCACGGCCCCCGGGTCGTGGCCCATCCGCTCCATGACGGCGGACACCACCCCGTCGGGCTGCTCGACCAGGGCATAGAGCAGGTGCAACGCCTCCAGCTGGGCGTGGCCTTCCCCCTCGGCCAGCTGCTGGGCCGCGTTGATCGCTTCGGTCGCTTTCTGCGTGAAGCGCTCCGTCCGCATCAGCTCGTCTCCCGTGGGTTCGGCTGTGGGTGCGCCTCGGTGAAGGTCCGGAACTCCTCGCGGGCCTCGTCGTCGAGCTTGGGGAGGACCACGCGAGCGGTGACGTGCAAGTCGCCGCGCTCGCCGGACTTGCCGCGTTTCGGCAGGCCGCGACCGCGGACGGTGATGACCTGCCCGTTCTGGGTGTTCGCTCGGATCCGGAGCTTGACCTTTCCGTTCAGGGACGGCACCGGCACCTCGGCCCCGAGGAGGGCCTCGGCCAGGGTCACCGGCACCGTCGTGGAGAGGTCTGCGCCGTCGCGGGTGAACCGGGGATCGGGTTTGACCCGGACGGTCAGCGTCACGCCCTGGTCCCGGAGCCGGATCTTCGCCCCGTCGGCCACGCCGCCCGGGATCTTCACCTGCAGCCGGCGGCCGTCGACGGCGACGGTCCGCTCGGTCCCCTTCGCGACCTCGGCCAGCGTCACCTCCACGGTGCCGTGGGCTTCGGCTCGGGGCGTCGGCGGGGGAGCGGTCTGGAACGATCCGAGGTCGCCGAAGCTGCTGCCAAAGGCCGAGCCAAATGGGCTGCCCCCGGTACCGGCAGAGCCGGCGCTTATCGGTCCGTCACCGAAGAAGACGCGGAAGAAGTCGGAAAAGCCGCCAAGCTCGTCGGCGGAGGCGGTTCGCACCGTCCAGCGCATCCCGCCGGGCGCACCGCCGAAGGCGGACCAGTCGCCCGCCTGGTTCGGGTCGAAGCCGGCCTGCTGATACGCCTGCCAGTTCGAGCCGAGCTCGTCGTAGCGCTTCCGCTTCTCCGGGTCGGAGAGGACGGCATGCGCCTCGTTGACGTCCTTGAAGCGCTTCTCCGCCTCCCCGTCCCCGGGATTCGTGTCGGGGTGATGCTCGCGGGCGAGGCGGCGGAACGCCTTCTTGATCTCGGCTTGGCTGGCCGATTTCGGGACGCCCAGGACCTCGTAGTAGTCGCGGTACTCCACGGGCGCCCCCGCCCCGCCCTTACGCGCCCCCGGTCGGGGGCACGACGGGCGGCTGCTTGGCGGGCTTGACCGGAGCCGGGACCGCGGCGAGGGGTGCCTTGGTCCCCTTCCGCGGCCGGCGGGCCTTTCGGACCCGGGCCGGGGTCAGCGCCCGGAGGGTGGGCTGCGCCGCGGGCCGGGCCTCGTCCAGGAGGGCCGCGGACAGGACCTGGTCCATGTGGTCGACCGGCACGATGGTCAACTGCTTGCGCACGTCATCGGGCACGTCGACCAGGTCCCGTTCGTTGCGACCGGGGATGAGCACTGTTTCCACCCCCGCCAGGTGCGCCGCCAGCAGCTTGGCCTTCAGGCCGCCGATGGGCAGCACCCGCCCGCGGAGCGTAATCTCGCCGGTCATGGCGATGTCCCGCCGCACCGGTCGCCCGGTCAGCAGGCTGGCCATGGCGGTGGTCATCGTCACTCCGGCGGATGGGCCGTCCTTGGGGGTCGCCCCCGCCGGGACGTGGACGTGGATCGTCTGCTTCTCGAACAGCGTCGGGTCGAGGCCGAGGGCCTTGCACCGGGACCGGATGTACGACAGGCCCGCGCGGGCCGACTCCTGCATCACGCTGCCGAGCTGGCCGGTGAGGATGAAGTCGTCCTTGCCCTCCATCTTCGTGGCCTCCACCTGGACGATGTCGCCACCGGCATCAGACACGACTAGCCCGGTCACGATCCCGATCTGGTCCTCCTCCTCCAGCTGGCCGTAGTCGAATCGGGCGGGACCGATGTAGTCCTCGAGCTCATTCGGCTTGACGGTGATCTTCGTCCGCGGCTTGCTGGCCACCTTGCGGGCGACCTTTCGCGAGATCGAAGCGATCTCCCGCTCGACGTTGCGCACGCCGGCCTCACGAGTGAAGGCCTGGATCAGGCGGACCAGGGCTTCTTCCTCGAAGGTCAGCTGCTTGGCTGTCAGGCCGTGGTTCTCGAGCTGCTTGGGAACGAGGAACTGCTGGGCGATCCGCAGCTTTTCGAGCTGGGTATAGCCGGGCAGCTGGATGACCTCCATCCGGTCGCGGAGGGCCGGGGGGATGGTGTCCAGCATGTTGGCGGTGGCGATGAACAGCACCTTGCTCAGGTCGAACGGCACCTCCAGGTAGTTGTCCTGGAAGCTGTTGTTCTGCTCGGGGTCGAGGACCTCCAGCAGGGCGGACGACGGGTCGCCCCGGAAGTCCATCCCCACCTTGTCGATCTCGTCGAGCATGAACACCGGGTTGTTCGTCCCGGCGGTCTTGATCGACTGGATGACCCGACCAGGCAACGCGCCGATGTAGGTGCGCCGATGGCCGCGGATCTCCGCCTCGTCATGGATTCCGCCCAGGCTCATGCGGACGAACTTCCGTCCCATGGCCCGTGCGATGGACTTGCCGAGGCTCGTCTTGCCCACGCCCGGCGGGCCGACGAACAGGAGGATGGGGCTGCGGATCTTCTCGGCCAGCTTGCGCACGGCCATGTACTCGAGGATCCGCTCCTTGGGCTTCTCGAGGCCGTAGTGGTCCTCGTTCAGGACCTTCTCGGCGTCATCAAGGTTGAGGTTGTCCTCGGTCGAGTTGCCCCAGGGCAGCGCGACCAGGGTATCGACGTAGTTGCGCACCACGCCCTGCTCCGGCGAGGCGCTCGGGATCCGGCTCAGGCGATCGACCTCCTTGAGCGCTTTCTCCTTGACCTCGTCGGGCATGGCCGACTCTTCGACCTTCTGGCGCAGCTCGTTCACCTCGCCGACCGCCGGGTCGTCCTCGCCGAGCTCCTTCTGGATGGCCTTCATCTGCTCGCGGAGGATGTACTCGCGCTGGTTGCGGTCCATCTCCGACTTCACTTCGCTCTGGATCCGACCCTTCATCTCGAGGATCTCGATCTGCTTGGCGAGGAACACGCTGACCAGGCGCAGCCGATCGGCAACGGGGATGGTCTCGAGCAGCTCCTGGCGGAGGTCGGGGTCCATCTCCGGCGAGTAGGCGGCCATGTCGGCCAGCAGTCCGCCATCGGTGATATTGCGAGCAGCGACGGCCACCTCGGGCGGCACCGGCGCGCCGGCCGTGACGTATTGCTCGATCTGACCCTGGATCGACGCCATGAGGGCCTCGATCTCGACGCTCGACTCCTTGCTGTCCGGGATGAGCTGGACGCGGGCCTCGAGGTGCGGGTCGAGCTGGACGAGGTCCAGCAATCGGATTCGACGCTGCCCCTGGACGATGGCCCGAATCGTTCCGTTCTGCAGGCGAATCAGCTGGGCGATCTTGGCCAGGGTGCCCACGCTGTGCAGCTCGTCGACGGTGTTGATCTCGTCCGCTTCCGAGTCCCGCTGCGCAATCAGCGCGACCGGAGAGTTGGCACGCACGGCGCGCTCAAGGGCCTTGACGCTGCGATCGCGGCCGACTTCGAGTGGAACGATCATCTCCGGGAAGATGACGGTTCCCCGCAGCGCGACGAGGGGGAGAACCTGGATCTCGTCCGCGGACTCGTCAGACGGGGAAGGAGCCTTGGGGGTGGGGTTGTCGGACATGGGGTTCACCTGCTGCTGGTCTCGGCGACGGGCCGGGGCTCGGGCTCGGCGGAGAGCTCTGCCTCGGGCTCCGGTTCGCCCTGGACAAAACGTTCGACATCACCTTCATCGAACAGGTCGTAGACGCGGATCTTGCCGGTCGACTCGAGCTGCAGGATGACCTTGACGCCCGCCAGGTTCACCCCCTGGCGTCGGGTCAGGAAACGGATGATACGCACCCGTTCAATATCGGCCTCCGAGTAGAGGCGGAGATTGTTGCGCCGATGCGGGCAGACGAGACCTTCCTCGTCATAGATCCGCAGCGTGCGGGGATGCACCGCCGCCAGCTCGGCGGCGATGCTGATGATGTAGCGCGGCCGCTTGCGGTCGCGGATCCAGGTCACGTTCGGGCTAGGCCTTGGCGACCTTGATCTCGATCGAGCGGGGCTTCGACTCCTCCGCCTTCGGCAGCGACAGCCGCAGCAGGCCGTTCTCGAACGTGGCCTCTGCCTTGTCGCCCTCGACCCGGACGGGGAGGCGAATCTCGCGGTTGAAGCTGCCCATCCGGCGCTCGCGGTAGACGTACTGCTCGCGCTCGACCTGCTCGCTGGACTTCAGCTCGCCGCTGACGGTCAACGTCCGACCGGTGAGGGTCACGTTCACGTCCTCGGGCTTGATGCCGGGCAGGGAGACGGTGACGACGATGTCGTCATCGGTCTGGTGCACGTCGACGAGCGGGGTGAGCGCCTCGCCGTGGAAGAAGCGCCACGCGAGCGGGCTGAACATCGTCTCGTCGAGGTACCGATATGGCTGGATTCGGGTCAGATGGCCCATTCTGGGAACCTCCGGATTCTGGGACGGTCAGGATTGTTGGATTGGAAGGCGGCCAGTGGACGGCCGCCACGCGACCCTAAACCTTGACAATGGTGTTGTCAACACCCATATCAACGGGAGTGGCGCAAGGCCTGCTCCACGCGGCTGACTCGCTCGGCCGAGCGTCCCCGCTCGGCATCGGTGAGGGTGCGTCCGCCGTAGCGGATGAGCTGGTAGGCCGTTGCGAGGCGAGCCAGGGCGGCGGCCATGGTTGAGTGGTCGCCGGAGCGTGCGCCATCGCCGACGCCCGCAGTGGCCAGGCGAGCCAGATGCTGGCGCGGCGACTCAGCCGGATGGCGCGCCCATCGTCCGTCTGCCGCGAGGGCGTCGAGGGCCAACAGGTAGGCATCGACCGGGTTGTGGCGGTCCCGACGGGGAGCAGCCACCGCCCGTGGGAGTCGCCCGGGCCGGGGGGCCCGATCGAACACGACGGTCCGCTCCTCGTGGACCTCCGACAGGAGCGCCTCGATCTCGCGCCGCTCCCTCCAGCGCCACCACAGGTACAGGGCCACGGCCAGGAGCTCGAGGGCGATGATCGTCCCGATCACGACATAGAACAGGATCCCGGGGAGTGGGCTGCTCGGTTGGGACACGCCCGGGTCGATCTCCGGCAGATCGAGACCTCCCTGCCCAAATCCGGGGGGCAGAATTCCGCGCGCAAGGTCCGCGACGATCGCGGCCAGGAGCACGACCGGGGACAGGATCAGGACGAGGAACGCCCCGATCACCCGGATCGGGGCCAGCGCGGCAACGACCAGCATCTCGAGGGGCACGCCGAGCAGGTAGGCGGCCGGAATGGCAATCACCGTCATCCCCAGCGCCACCACGAGCGCGAAGCCGAACCACGACCCCCCGCCCGGGCCGTCGCCGCGGACGGCCGCCAACCGGGCCAGGCCGAGGGCCAGGACGCCGGAACCGATGAAGAGCAGCGATCCAATGAAGGCGACCGCGGTGAACGCGTCGTGGAGCAGCGGGCCGCCGTTGCGGGCGGCGAGGTCACCGATGAGCCACGCCCCGACCAGGACCGGCAACCCCCAGCGCATGAGCGCGTCCTGGACCTCCTCGTCTTCTTCGCGGGAGTGGTGTGCGTGGCCGCGGTACACCGCCACCGCGCCGATCCATCCGCCGGCGTGGGCAGCGAGGGCCACCTGCAGGTCGCCCTCGACCAGGGCGACGCGCACCTCGGGTGCCAGGAGCCAGCACAGGGTTCCGGCCACCACCGCGATGGCGGGCAGCCCGAACGCTTCCCAGGCCGCTGACCGCCTGCCGGAGCGTCGGGCCCAGCCCATGCCGATGCCGGCCAGGATCGCGAACTCCAGGGGACCGATGATCGGCGGCGCTCCGAAGATGGCCTGGAGCGCGGCGGCCACGACCGCCAGAAGGCCGCCCTCGGCCAGGCACTGGACCACCGGCAGTAGGCGCGAGGGGCGCGCGGCGGTTGGCCCGTCCGCCCTCGGCGTTCGCTGCGGTTCGTCGCCGAGCGGGACCGGGTCAGGCGGAGAGTGCGACCACATCCGCCGTCTCCCATGCCGGGTCCAGGCGCATCGCCCGCGCAGTGAGCCCGGCCACGCGGGCCTCCCTCACTGCCGCATCTGTCGCGACGTGATCCGCACCCTGCAAGACGAGGGACTCCATGCCGTAGCCGGAGGCCGCCATGCGGCGCAGGAACGGTGCGAACGGGCGTGGCGGTCGAGCAGTGAGGATGATCAGGCTGGCGCCTGCCGGCACGCGTCGCGTGAGCCAGGTGAGCAGCCCGCCCAGCGATCCCGAGCTGATCGGCCCGAGCCGGGCCAGCAGGTCGGTGACTCGCCCCAGCTGTGCCAGTCCGGACCGTCCCGGCAGGTACGCCACTCGCTGGGCGGTGCCCGAGAATCCCGCCGCGGCCAGTCCGACCGCCGCGCCGCCGTCGAGCGCGGCGCGGGCCAACGAGGCGGTGGCGATGCAGAGGCCCTCGAAGGCATCCGGGTCCCAGCTCATCTCCCAGGCGGGGCCGGGCAATGTCTGGACGTCCAGGACGAGCACGACCTGCCGGGAGCGCGCCGGCTCCCAGCGGCGGCTGACCGGGTGACCGACCCGGGCAGTCGCTCGCCAGTGAATTCGCCGCAGCGGGTCGCCCGGCTGGAAGGGGCGGACACCACCGAACAGGGCCGGGTCGTGGAAGAGGCCCTGGCGCGCCCGCCATTCCCCGATCGGGGCGCGGGCGCCGGTCGAGTCCATCACCGGCAGGGTGCGGGGTGCGACCACCAGCCGGGCGGGCAGCGGCCGCTCCTCGGTCACCGCGTGACGGCCGACGAGGTCGCGGACGTGGAGCCGGATCGGGCCGAACTCGAAGACCCCGCGCCGCGTCGCCTCGAGGTGGTAATGCCGGATGACACGCTCGTACCACCCCAGCGCCCAGGTGTTGCGGAGGGACTTCCGGGCGACGGTCACGTCGTCGAGCTCGAGCGCCCGGCGCTCGCGGACCTCGATCCCATCGGTCACCAGGTCGTCGGCGGCCACCCATGGCAGTGGCAGCGCCTTGCGGTTCCAGACCGCGACGTCCAGGTCGACCGTGTCACCGGCCACCGCCCGGTCGGTCCCAAGCCGGCGCTCGTAGCTCACATTCGTGAGCCCGTAGCGGGTCCACAGCCGGGTAGTGGCCCCGTAGGCGAAGGTTGCCACCGCCAGGAGCAGCAGCCCCGGGACGCCGGCGACCACGCCGATCAGCGCGGTGGCCACGGCGAGGGCCGTCCAGCCGGTCATTCGGCGAGCGGGACCGGCACCTCGTCGAGGACCGCGTCCACGACCCGGTCGGCGGTCGCGCCCCGCAGCTCGCGGTCGAGGTCGAGCAGGATCCGGTGGTCGAGGACCGCGTGCGCCACCGCGCGGACATCGTCTGGCAGCACGAAGTCACGGCCCTCGAGCGCGGCCCAGGCCTGCGCCGCGCGGTACAGCGCCACGCTGCTGCGGGGGGATGCTCCAAGCCGGACGTCGGCGTGATCACGGGTCGCCCGCACGAGGCCGACCAGGTAGGCCTCCACGTCCGCGGCCACCCGCACCGTGCGGACGGCATCACGGAGGGCGAGCACCGTGGCCGCATCCGCGACCGCCGGCACGCGGTCCAGCGGTTCGGCATCGGCCTGGTGACGTCGGGCGATGGCGTGCTCGGAATCCCGGCTCGGATACCCCATCGCGATCCGCAGCAGGAATCGGTCGAGCTGGGCCTCCGGGAGGGCGAAGGTGCCCTCCAGCTCGATCGGGTTCTGGGTGGCGAGCACGATGAACGGCTCGGGCAGCGGTCGCGTCTCGCCGTCGACCGACGCCTGACGCTCCTGCATCGCCTCCAGCAGGGCGGCCTGGGTCCTGGGTGTTGCCCGGTTGATCTCGTCGACGAGCACGACCTGGCTGAAGATCGGTCCCGGGACGAAACGGAACTCCGTCCCATCCAGGATGCTGCTCCCGGTCACGTCGCCGGGCAGGAGGTCCGGCGTGCCCTGGACCCGGCCGAACGACAGACCGATGGCGCGCGCGACCGCGCGCGCCAGCAGCGTCTTGCCGACCCCCGGCACGTCTTCGATCAGAGCGTGACCGTCGGCCAGCAGGGCCACGGCCAGCATACGGAGAGGAGCGTCGGCCCCAACGACCGCGGTGGCCACCGCGTCCTGGAGCTCGTGCCCGAAGCGGGCTGCCCGCCCGCTGGCCTCGGCAGGCGCCTCGGCCGTCATCGGTTCAGTCGCCGATCAGGAGCCGCCGCAGCTCCGGCTCGCGCTCGGCCGAGGTGATGGCCAGCATCCGGTCTCCATCGGCCAGCCGGGTCTCCGGTCGGGCCGGAACCGCGCGCGAGCCCCGCAGGATGACGGCGACCGACGTGCCCTCTGGCAGTGGGAGATCGCGCAGCTCGCGGCCGACGACCGGCGAATCGGCGGTCAGTTGCGCCTCCACGATCTCGAGCCCGCCGCCCTCCAGCTCGGCCAGGTGGAGCAGGTCGTGCATCGGGATCTCGTGCTCGATGACGCCGAGGATGATGCGGGTCGGGCTCACCGTGTCGTCGATCGCCAGCTGGCGGAAGAGCGCTTCGTTCTTCGGGTTGTTGACCCGCGCGATGGCCCGCGGCACGTTGAAATGCATCTTCGCCACCTGGCACGCGACGAGGTTGTCCTCGTCGTCGCCGGTGACCGCCGCCACGACGTCCGCCCGACCCATGCCGGCCATTTCCTGGTATCGCCCCTCACATCCGTCATTAGGGACGACGATGCTTCCCAGTTCATCGGCGATCTGCCGAGCGCGGCTGGGGTTCTTCTCGATCATGACCACTTCGTGCCCGGCCTGGAGCAGCTCACGAGTCAGGTAGAAGCCGACGTTGCCACCACCGATCACGACGACGTACATCGCGTCAGCCCTCCTCCGGTGCCGGCGCGTCTGCGACAGGTGCCCCGGCATCCTTGGCGCCCGCCACTTCGGCGCCCGCCGCTTCGGCGACCGCCGCTTCGGCGACCGCCTCCGCCCGGCTTCCCGCGGGTGGGACGCCACGCATCGGTTCCGCAGTGGGCTCCTCGACCATGCCGTTCGTGGCTGCCGCCCCTTCCGAGGCCGCGGTCGCCAGCGCACCTGAGAGGATGTTGGTCCGACAGATTGTCTCGAGGCCCAGGGTCCGATACGCGGTCGCTCGCAACGGGTCGTTGATCTTCGCGATGACCCGCGGCACACCGAACACGTGCTTTGCCAGCTGCGCGGCCATCGCATTGCGGTTGTCCCCCTCGGTGAGGGCCATGACGATGTCGGCCATCTCGGCCTCGGCCGAGCGCAACATGTCCTCGTCGGTGCCGTTACCGCGCATCGTGACGCCGCTGTAGTCGGTTGGCAGTCGGGCGAATGCGCGCTCGTCGACATCGATGACGGTGACGTGGTCACCGCGCTTGTCGAGCGCCACGGCGGTCGCCGCCCCGACGCGCCCGCAGCCGATGATGATCACCCTCATGGCGACAGTGCCAGCTCCTCCGTGCGCGCCCGGAGGCACCAGACGGGTGCCTTCGAGTTTCGCATGACGTAGGGAA
>DATFEC010000244.1:0-5532 GCA_035251655.1 Candidatus Limnocylindria bacterium
CCGGTTCCGCCGGCGGAAGATCCCGCTCCGGGCCGACACCGGCTCACCGTTCCGGATCTACCGCGACGTCCGGTTCTCGAAGGACAAGTCCCCCTACAAGACGTACGTCAGCGCCAGCTTCCCGTGGGACGAGGCGGGCGCTGCGCCCGTGCCGCGCAGCCGGACGGAGGCCGTCCACCGGCCGGGCGGGTACTTCTCGTTCTCCCCGGACGAGGCATACCTCGGAGGTGGGATGTGGCACGCTGACCGTCCGTACCTCGAGGCGTGGCGCCGGCTCGTCGTCGACGAGCCCAGGCGAGTCCACGCGGTCATCGACGCGCCGAAGTTCAAGAAGGCGTTCGGTGCCCTGGACGCCGAGGATCGGCTCAAGCGCGTCCCTGCCGGCTACGCCGTCGATCACCCCGACGCGGACCTGCTGAAGCTCAAGGACGTCCTGTTCGGGCGCCGCCTGACGGATGCCGAAGCCCTGTCAGCCGACCTCCCGGACGTCCTTGCCGATGCGTTCTCGACCGCCACGCCGATGCTCCGGCTGCTGGCGTCGCTCGGTCCTGAATGACGTGCAGAAAACGCTGGCTACGCCGCGCCGAAAGTCGTAGACTCGGCGAGCCGTTCGACCCCGCGGCTTGCCGCGATCGGATGGTACGGAGGCACGGAACTGGCGTTCGCGTTGGATCGGTGTCTTCACCGGGTGCTGGTAGCGTAGGAAGCGGAGATAAGCGCCCGCTCCGACGTGTCATTGACCCACTGCCATTGCCTGGTCTAGTTCGGGACAGCGGTCGAAATACCCTGTTCGGGACGGCCGGGATGACCCGATGGCAAGGCCTTGTGGCGCGGCGGCTACAGTCGGGAACCGGTGGGAGCCTCGACCCGAAAGGGGAGAGTCCCGAACTCGACTGGACTGGCCTACGGTCCTGGTTCGGCGGCGGGCTCGTCGCCGGGCGACACTACAAGTCAGGCGTCGCTAAAGAAGTCCGATAACGGCTCGGGTGCCAGGCCCGTCGTCCTGCTTGGAGGACGGACTCGGCGTCTTGACCCGAAGTCGGGCGCGGCGCAGGCGCGTCCGTTTGTCCGGCGTGAAACCCGGACCGATAGGCGGGTCGAAAGGGGCCGGGTGAACCCCGCAAGGGGATTGCCGGGCCCCTGCGCTGTTTCATCGGCCCACTTCTTTCGCTGATGGGAGGGTCAGACGGATGGCCATCATCGTCAAGAGCCTCGACCAGCCGGACGAGGCGTTCTCCGACGGGGACGCCGGGGCTTCGGGATACACCGTCGCCGGTGACTCCATGGTCTTCCGATCGGTCCTCCAGCCAGGCTGGAGCTGGGACGAGTACGTCAAGCCACAGACCGATGGCGACGAGAGCTGCCAGATGGTCCACCGCGAGTACGTGATCTCGGGACGGATCCGCTACATGACCGATGAGGGGGACGAGGTCGTCGCCGGCCCAGGCGACCACCTGTGGATCGGTCCGGGCCACCGCGCGTGGGTCGTCGGGGACGAGCCGTTCGTCTCGATCGACTTCGAGATCGGGGAGCCGGACGACGACGAGGACGCGGACGAAAGCGACTGACTGCTGACCCCGATCAGGTGCCCAGCCGGCGCCGGATCTCGCCTTCGTACTCCGGGAAGTAGCGCCCGATCATCGGCAGGTCAAACTCGCGAAGGATGGACTCGCGGGGCTCGCGCTCGAGCAGGAAGGCGAACGACTCCACGACCAGGTGCCTGGCCTCGACCCCGGCGCCGGCGAGCCGCTCGAGGTCCGCGCCGGTCACCGAGACATGGTGGGTGGTCGCCTCAGGGTCGTCGCCGACGTGTACCGTGCAGGTCCAGCCGCCCGCCTTGTCTGCGCAGTCGACCTGGATCTCGCCGGCTCCGTCCAAGATCACTCAGTCCTCGAGGGTCATCCAGGAACCGGCGGCCGAGGATTCCAAAGTGGCCTCCACAAAGGCAATGCTCCTCGCCCCGTCCTCTAGGGTCGGATAGGGCGCGCCGTCTGCCAACGGCGGCGCCCCACTCGCGACGGCCGCGTAGAACGGCCGAAGGAGGTCGCGGAGCGCCTCGCCCCACCCCTCCGGATGGCCAGCGGGAAGCCACGGGACACCGGCGCTGGCCTGCTGCGCTCCCGGGTCACGGACGAAGAGCCGCTCCTCGCCTCGCTCACGCAATGACAGGCGCTCGGGGAGCTCCTGCTCCCATCGCAGCGATCCCAGCGAGCCATCGATGTCGAGGGAGAACGCGTTCTTGTTCCCGGTGGAGACCTGGCTCACGACGCAGATCCCCCGGGCCCCGCCCGCGAAGCGAAACAGCATCGTGGCGGCATCCTCGGAGTCCACCGCCACGTCTTCCGCCGGACCGCGCGTCGTGCTGAAGGCCACACCTTCGTTGCTGCTCCTCGAACGCATCGGCAGGAAGGTCACCAAATCGGCCTGAACAGCCGCGACCCGGAGCCCGGTCACGAACTCGGCGGTGTCGAACCAGTGCGTCCCAATGTCGGCGACCGCTCGGGACGGTCCGCCGACCGCCGGATCCACGCGCCAGTTGTAGTCGGCCGCATCTGCGAGCCAGTCCTGGATATATGCCCCGCGGACGAGCCGGATGTCGCCGAGCTGGCCTTCGGCCACCATCGACCGAGCCTGCTGGACCATCGGATAGCCGCGGTACGTCAGCGCGACCATTGCGTGCCGGTCTGACCGCGCCGCAGCCCCGACCAGCGACTCCGCTCCTTCCTGGTCCACGGCGATGGGCTTCTCGAGGACCAGGTGCTTCCCGGCCTCGAGCACCGCGCGCCCGAGCGAGACGTGGGTGTGGTTCGGGGTGCAGACGTGGACGACATCAATCGACGCGTCTGCCAGCACGGCGTCGCTATCTGTCGACCACTGGTCCACCCCGAGGTCGGCAGCGCGTCGGGCGGTCCGATCCGGATTCGACCCGACCAGGACCGCAACATCGGCATATCCAGTCCGCCGGACGGCATCCACGTGGTGCGGACCAACGAACCCGGTCCCGATGACCGCGGTGTGCAGGCGGGGCGAATCGGTCATGCGAGGGTGGAGCGGGAGACGGGGATCGAACCCGCGACATTCAGCTTGGAAGGCTGACGCTCTGCCAACTGAGCTACTCCCGCCTGAGCCTCATTATGCCCCCTGTCTGCCTCAACCTCGGTCCCGCGGTAGCCGCGCTCGAACTCCGCGGATCGATCTTCGCCCACTTCAGCACAATCCCAGTAGTCTGCATTTTCGTCACCTCGCTTGACCTTGGAGCCACTCCAGGGCGTACCGTGCCCCGGTTGGAACCCTCAGCGCTCGGGAGTTCACATGGCGATCACGCTGAAGAGCATCGATCAACCCGATCAGTCGTACGACTTCGGCGCCGGCGGACGCTACGACATCACGATCATCGGGGACTCGATGGCGGCACGTTCGATCCTCAACCCCGGCTGGAGCTGGGATGAGCACGTCAAGCCGTACGCCGAGGGCGCCGAGAGCTGCCCCGAAACCCACCACGAATACGTCATCTCCGGTCACATTCGCTACCTGACCGATGAGGGTGACGAGGTCCACGCGGGTCCCGGCGATCATCTCGTGATCAACCCCGGCCACCGCGCCTGGGTCGTCGGCGACGAGCCGTGCATCGTCGTGGACATGGAGATCGGCGAGATGGAGGAGGACGGCCACGAGGGCCACGACCACGGCTGACCGGTCGGCAGGCTCACCCCTTGGAACGGGCCAGACCCCGTACCGTCGCCCCCGACGTAACCCCTACCGGGCTGGAGCACCAGTGGCCGGCGAGATGGGCGATGACGAGCATGAGGGCATCGACCACTACCATAGGGAGCATGCCCGACAAGCCTCGCAGCAGGGCCCGCCGACTCGCCGCCGGGGCAGAGGCGATCGCCGATGCCATGATCGATGCTGGCGAAGCGCTACCGGGTCGGCGGCGGAACCGACCGTTGCCCAACCTGTACGACATCCACCCGGAGGCTCGGCTGGCTCCGATCCGCGAGTTCGGCCTCTGCGCTGTCCCGGTCGACGAGGTCATCGGTACGGCTGTCCAGGGTGTCGCCCAGCGGGGCCTGGACTTCCAGCCACTGCCCGCGTTTCGCTCCGCGAACTGGCGCGGACGCTTCCAGCGCATCCGCGAAGCGCTCGACCGGCTCGAGGCGCTCCCGCCCATTGACGTGCTGAAGACCGCCGAGGGCTATTGGGTCACCGACGGTCACAACCGGGTCGCCGCCGCCCGAGCCAACGGCCAGGTGGACATTGATGCCGATGTGCGATACGTGATGCTGCCGGGCCAGCCGATCGTCCTCCCTGGCTCGCTGGCCGCGGTGCTGGTCGGATCGGACGAGATTCGGGCCGTGGGTCGTGGCCGGTTCACGCCGGGCCACTCGTCCGACACGCGAGTTGGTGATCAGACCCTCGAGGCCGATACGGACGACCCCGACCGGCCCCGGTGACACGCCGGCTCACGCTCCGCTGGCCGAACGCGCTTCCCTTCGTCCACGACCAGGGCCGGCCGCTCCGGCTCCTCGCTGCCTCCGATGAGATCGACACGGCGCTCGAAGGGCTCGCGAACCGGGAGGCGCTCGAGCCGGTTGATCTCGTCGTCGGCTGTGGCGACCTCGCGCCCGACTGGCTGGGGTTCCTGGCCGATGCGTTCCGGGCGCCCCTCCTTTACGTCCGTGGCAACCACGACCGGCGCGGTCCGTGGCCGTCCCCGCCCGACATCCCGGCGCCCTCCTCCGGCTGGGACGACGGGCTGGTCCGTGGCATCCCCATCCTCGCTCTGCCGTGGCCGGGACGCGAAGGCGAACAGGCGCGCCGCGACGAGGGCGCTGCCTGGCGCCAGGTGCTTCGGCACGCGGTGCCGCGCCTCGCGAGGCCCGCCGGCGGAGCGGTCGTCGTCAGCCACGTGCCGCCTCGGGGAGCCGGAGACGTCTCCACGGATGACTACCACGTGGGGTTCGCGGCCTACGAGTTGGTCCTTCGGCGCCTGCAGCCCGTGCTGTGGCTCCATGGCCACACGACCCGGGCCGCCCAGCGGGCGTGGCGGACGGAGCGCGGCATGTCCACCCTGGTGAACGTGACCGGATCGGTCCTCGTGGAGCTGAGACCTCCCGCCGATTCGAGCAGCGATCTTGGGGAGGCCGGCGGCTCCTAGGTCGAGCGGGGGAGCACCTGCACGGTGGCGCCGTCCCCGGACATTGGGTCCGGCACCTGCTCGGCCATGGGCTGCGGCTCCCGACGGGGCCGACTCGCCGCCGCCGCCCCTCGCTGCTCGGCCTGGATGACGTGCACGACGGCATTGATCAGGGCCAGGTGGGTAAACGCCTGCGGGAAGTTCCCGAGGTGGCGGCCGGTCTCGGGGTCGAGCTCCTCCCCGTACAGGCCCAACGGGCTGGCGTTCTTCAGCAGCTTCTCGCACAGCCGGCGGGCGCGGTCCCACTCGCCGATCTCGACCAGGGCCGACACCAGCCAGAACGAGCAGATGGTGAAGGTGCCCTCGTCGCCTGTCAGGCCGTCATCGGTCTGGTC
>DATFEC010000257.1:0-4998 GCA_035251655.1 Candidatus Limnocylindria bacterium
GTATCGATCCGCTCGAACCCGTACCGCGAGGCGAGCTCGGCCGCCGCACCTTCGGCCCGCGCCCAGGCGGCCGCTTCCTCGGGCAGGCGGTCCCGGGTCCCGCGGGGGGCGCGAAGGGGAGCAGCCACGGCAAGAGTGTACCGAGGAGCTCCCGAGAGAACCGCCGACGACGGCGCCGGTGTCGAGTACCGTGTGCAGCCGTGTCAGGCCTGATGGACTCGTCGACCCGCCGGTCATGGGCCGTGCTCGGCGGCCTGCTGGTGCTTGGTCTCGTCCTACGCCTCGTCGTCCTGCCGGTCCCCGGCCATGGGGGCGACGTCTCGGTCATGAGCCGCTGGGCGGAGAACCTGGCCACCTGGGGTCCGCTGCTGTTCTATCAGCACGACACCGCCATCTACCCCGCGCTCCTGCCGTTCCTGTGGCCGATCGGGCTGGCGCTCGACGGGGACGCGTTGCGCTACGCGATCAAGGGCATCTCGATTCCATTCGACCTGTTGCTCGGTGTCCTGCTCTACGCGGTGGTCGCGCAACGGACCAACCAGGCGCGCGGCCTGCTCGCGGGCGGCCTCTACCTCCTCAACCCGGCCGCGATCATCGGAGGACCACTCTGGGGCCAGGTCGACTCCGCCGGCACGCTGTTCTTCCTCGCCGCCCTCGTCGCGCTCGCCGCCGGCCAGTTCGCGGGATCCGGATCCCTGACCGCTCTCGCCGGGCTGTCGAAGCCGCAGTTCGGCCTGGTGGCCCTGCCCCTCGCAGTCGTTGCCCTCCAGCGCTGGCGGCAGGGCCACGGGCCTCGGCCGCTCGTCCTTGCCGTGGCCGGCGGTGGCGTGACAACGCTCATCGTCTGCCTAGCCTTCGGCCTGTCGCCGTTCCGCTGGCTCGAGCTGCTGCAGGATGCCGCGGCCCGCCACCCGGAGACGTCGCTGGGCGCCTTCAATATCTGGGCGCTGCTGGTCGGGTTCAAGGTCCCCGACGAGCCATACGTGGGCTTCGGCGGCGTGCTCCTGGTGGCCGGCATCATCGGCTCGCTGATCCCGCTCCGGCGTGGCAGCGACCTGGCCACCCTGCTGGCCGTCGGCCTGTTCCTGGCTTTCGCGTTCTACTTCCTGCCCACCCGGGTCCACGAGCGGTACCTGTTCCCGGCTCTCGCCCTCGCCGCCCCGTTCGCTGCCGTGGACCGATCCAGCCTGGCGGCCTACATCGCGATGTCGGTCGGCTTTGCGCTGTCCCTGCTCCGGGTCCTCGTCGAGACAACGAACTTCCGGACCTACGTCGAGCTCGACGCGCTGCTGGTCTCGGACATCATGGTATGGGTCATCGGGCTGACTCTGATCGGATCGGCCCTGACGCTCATCCGGCTGACCCTGTCCGGCGCCGGGGACCCGTTGAATGCGCGGGATGCCGCTCCGGCACCGCATCCGGCGGCCGAGCCTGACGCGGCTAGTGCTGCTCCCGGGTAACGCCGGTCACGTCGCGCACGCCCTCGATCCGGGCGAGGACCTTGGACAGCTGCTGGAGCGAGGTGACCTTCAGGGTCAGGGTCAGCGTCGCCATCCCGTCGGGATGGGTTGAGACCGAGGCGGCGACGATGTTGACCTTCGCCTCGGCCACGACGTTGGTGATCTCGTTCAGGAGCCCGGGCCGGTCGATGCCCTCGATCCGGACCGTGATCGGGTAGGTCTGCTGGGCGACGACCTCCCACTCGACCTCGATCAGGCGCTCGATGTCCTTCTCGGACAGGACACTCGGGCAGGTGGCGCGGTGGACGGTGACCCCCTTGCCACGGGTGACGTAGCCGGCGATGTCGTCACCGGGGATCGGCGAGCAGCAATTCGCGAAGCGCACGAGGAGGTCGCCGACGCCCTTGACCCGGACGCCGGCCATGCTCGGGGCGGCGGGGGGCGCCACCTCGGGCAGGCTGATCTCGACGTCGTCGTGGATGCCGAGCCGGCTCACGACCGCGGCCGGGCTGACAGCCCCGTAGCCGATCGCCGCGTAGAAGTCGTCCAGCTCGCGGTAGTGAAGCTGGGACGCGATCTCGGTCAGCCGAGCCGAGTCCACGGTCGCCAGCGTCTCGTGGGCGAGACGACGCAGCTCGCGATCGAGAAGCTCGCGCCCCTGGGTGATGTTCTCGTCGCGCTGCTGGCGCCTGAACCAGGCCCGGATCTTCTCGCGCGCCTGGTTGGTCTGGACGATCGCCAGCCAATCCCGTGACGGCCCGTGCGACGCCTTGGTGGTGACGATCTCCACGATATCGCCGTTCCGGAGACGGTAGTCGAGCGGGACGAGGCGGTTGTTCACCTTGGCGCCGATCGTGCGGTGCCCGACATCGGTATGGATCCGGTAAGCGAAATCGAGCGGGGTGGCGCCGGCGGGCAGGTCCTTGACGTCGCCCTTGGGGGTGAAGACGAAGACCTGGTCCTGGAAGACGTCAAGCTTGAGACCTTCCACGAACTCGGTCGCGTCGGCGACCTCGCGCTGCCATTCCATGAGCTGGCGGACCCACGCCAGCTTCTCGTCGTAGCGGCGGTCGGCGCGACTCCCCTCCTTGTACCGCCAATGGGCGGCGATTCCCGCCTCAGCCACCTCGTGCATCTGGCGCGTCCGGATCTGGACCTCGAGCGGCTTGGCGTCGGGACCGATGACCGCGGTGTGGAGCGACTGGTAGAGGTTGGCCTTGGGCATGGCGATGTAGTCGTCGAACTGGCCCGGGATCGGGCGCCAGATGGCGTGCACCACTCCGAGCGCGCCGTAGCAGTCCTTCACGTCCTCGACGAGGACCCGGATCGCATGGAGGTCGTAGATCTCGTGGAACTCGGCTCCCTTGCGCTCCATCTTCTTGACGATGCTGTAGATGTGCTTCGGCCGGCCGCTGATCTCGGCCTCGATCCCGACCGCGGACAGCTCCTTGCGGAGGATGCTGATGGAGCGGTTGATGAACGTCTCACGCGCCTTGCGCGAGTCCGCCAGCAGGCCGCCGAGGCGTGCATACGTGTCGGGGTCGAGGATCTTGAACGACAGGTCCTCGAGCTCCCACTTGACCTGCCACATCCCCAGCCGATGGGCGAGCGGGGCGTAGATCTCCATCGTCTGTCGTGCGATTCGCTCCTGCTTCTCGGGCTCGAGGTACTGGAGGGTGCGCATGTTGTGGAGCCGGTCGGCGAGCTTGATGATCACGACCCGGGCGTCCTCGGCCATGGCCATGAACATCTTCCGGATGTTCTCCGCCTGCTGCTCCTCGGTCGAGCGAGCGCTGCTGAACTTCGACAGCTTCGTCACGCCGTCGACGAGCCGGGCCACCTCGCGACCGAATCGCTTCTCGATGTCCGCCAGCGGGTAGCCGGTGTCCTCCGGCACGTCGTGAAGGAGGCCGGCAGCGAGCGTCTCGGCATCCATCTGGAGCGCGGCCAGCTCGTACGCGACCGCGGTTGGATGGGTGATGTACGGCTCGCCCGACGCGCGCAGCTGCCCCTCGTGAGCCGTCGAGGCGACCTCGTGGGCGCGTTCAATGAGCGCCACGTTGATGGTGGGCCGATGGCGCCTCGCCTCGGCGATGAGGTCCGCCAACTCCGGACCGGGCACGACGGACGGCTCGCCGGTCCGCGTGATGCGCTGGACGACGGCGGCCGGCGCGGCGCGGAGGCGGGCCAGGTCCATGTTCGTTTCGATCGTAGCACGGGCCCTCGGGCGGCCCGACGGTGCGAACCCGGCGCTAGTCGTTTGGCGCGGCCGGGCCCCGGCTGCGACCGATGCCCTCCAGCCGGCGCCGTGCGGAGTGGGCGGCGAGGGCCAGGCCGACGACGGCATTCCCGGCCCGATCCAGGGGCAAGTCGCGGGCACCGACCCACGTGACCTCCCTCCCCCCGAAGCCCTCCTTGAACTTCCGAATGCCGCCCGTCGCCAGGCCCCATAGGTCGTAGGTCCGCAGGCCCTCGGCCCGCATGGTTCGGATCGCCTCCCACTTCAGCAGGTAGTTGGCTCGCGAGCTGGCGCCGTCGGGGGTCATGCCGCCGTAGACCTCGGCCACGCGGTCACCGCAGAGCAGGTGGAACAGGGTCGCCAGCCGCTCCCCGTCGCGCTCAGCGAAGGACAGGCGGGCCCGCCCGGCGGGGGCGAAGGCTGCCCACAGCCGCTGGTAGTAGGCCGGGACCCGGACCGCGAAACCAGCCCGCTCCCCGGTGTGCCGATAGATGCGATCGAAGTCAGCGAGCGCCGCCGCAGTGGTGGCCTCGTCGGCGGCTGGGTCCAGCTGGCTGACGGTGACCCCTTCCCGGCCGGCCTTGGAGACGTACTGGCGGTGCTTGCGGGCGAGGGCCGACCAGAGATCGTCCTCCGTCGCACCGAGATCGATGAGGCGGGTGGTCGGCGGCTGGACGATGGGAGCGGGTCGCCACGGCGAAGCCTGCAGCGCGGCACCGTACGGTTCGGCGGGCGTGGTCTCGGGATCCGCTCGCATCCGGCCAATCCGCTCGTCGGCGGCCACCGAACGGAGGCCGCGGATCAACGCCTCGCGAACCGCGGGGTCGTCGAGGTCGCCGATCGGGCCGCGCGGGGCGTAGGCGAGGGCCCAGCCGCCGAGCGGCACGCGCCGCAGGAGGAGCTGGACGCCGGCCTGCGGAGGCCCGTCCGCTATGCCCACCGCGATTCGCAGCGGTCGCCACCCGGCTCCGGCCCGCAGCTCACCCCACGCCCACAGCTGTGGGAAAGCGCGGTGTTCGGCCGCGACCACGAACGCGTCCCACGTGTCAGCATCGGTCACCAGCCAGGCCGTCAAGGCAGGCAGCTCAGGCGACGGGCTGCTCATCGGTCTCGTATCCGATCGCGCGGAGCTCCTGGCGGGCGACCTCCCGCTCGTCCCACCATCGGCGGTCGTCGCCGTAGATGATGCTCGGCTCGTGGCCCTTGCCGGCGAGCAGGACCATGTCGCCCGCTTCGGCCAGGTGCAGGGCGTGGGCGATCGCCGTCCGGCGGTCGTCGATGATCCACAGCGTCTCGCGG
>DATFEC010000266.1:0-5716 GCA_035251655.1 Candidatus Limnocylindria bacterium
CCGCGACTACTTCATGAGCGCCGACGAGGCGAAGACGTACGGCATCATCGACGCCGTGTTCGAGGGGACCGGCGAGTCGTTGATCAGCATGAAACAGGCAGCCGGCGGCAGCGTTCCGACCGCGAAGGAAGCCCAGGCCGCAGACGCGCGCGGGAAGAAATAGCCCGCCACCGGACCATCGGCCGATGGCGGTCCGTGAACAGGCCCGTGCTATCCTCGGCCGGCGATGACGACCAAGACCAAGGCGCCGTACCGCTGCTCGTTCTGCGGGAAGAGCCAGGAACAGGTCCGCAAGCTGATCGCCGGCCAGGGCGTATACATCTGCGACGAGTGCATCAACCTGTGCCAGGAGATCATCGACGAGGAGATGGCCGAGGCGCCGCGCGCCAGCCGGACCCCGCCCCCACCGCTGCCCAGCCCGCGGAAGATCAAGGAAGCACTGGACCAGTACGTCATCAGTCAGGACGCGGCAAAGAAGGTTCTCTCCGTCGCGGTCTACAACCACTACAAGCGGGTCAACGCCGGGTCGGCGGTTGACGAGGTCGAGCTCGGCAAGAGCAACGTCCTGCTAGTCGGGCCCACCGGCTCGGGCAAAACGCTCCTGGCCCAGACCCTGGCCCGCGTCCTCGACGTCCCGTTCTGCATCGCCGACGCCACCAGCCTGACTGAGGCTGGCTATGTCGGGGAGGACGTTGAGAACATCCTCCTCCGGCTCATCCAGGCCGCGGACTTCGACGTCCAGCGCGCCCAGCGCGGGATCGTCTACGTCGACGAGATCGACAAGATCGCGCGCAAGACGGACAACCCGTCCATCACCCGGGACGTGTCCGGCGAGGGCGTCCAGCAGGCGCTCCTCAAGATCCTCGAGGGAACGGTCGCCAACGTTCCGCCGCAGGGCGGGCGCAAGCACCCGCACCAGGACTTCATCCAGATCGATACCACGAACATCCTGTTCATCTGCGGTGGCGCCTTCGAAGGGCTCGAGCGGATCGTCGAGGAGCGAGTCGGACGGCGCGGCATCGGGTTCGGCTCAGAGGCGCAGCGCGATCCGGAGCAGCGGCGGATGCTGCTCGAGCAGCTCATGCCCGACGACCTGCTGCGCTACGGGCTCATCCCCGAGTTCGTCGGCCGCATGCCGGTGGTCGTCAGCCTGGCCGCGCTGTCCCGAGATGACCTGGTCAAGGTCCTCACCGAGCCGAAGAACGCCGTCGTTCGTCAGTTCGCGAAGTTCCTGTCGCTGGACCGGGTCGAGCTCGTCTTCACCGATGACGCCCTGGAGGCCACCGCCCGGATGGCGACCGAGCGCAAGACCGGCGCCCGCGCCCTGCGCACGATCGTGGAAGAGGCTCTCCTCGAGGTGATGTACGACATCCCGGAGCGGACCGATGTGACCAAGGTCGTCATCACCGCCGACACGATCGAGCACGGCCGGCCGCCGATGCTCGTTACCGAGACTGACGACAGCACGCCGCGGCGCCGCGGCACCCGCGCCCGCGAGGAATCGCCCCGCGAGGACGCGCCCCGCGAGGAGTCCGCCTGACCGACTGACCAATACGGCCGCACGGTGGTACCACCGTTCGGCCGGTCCGGTACGACCGGGCGGGCGGGTTTGGTCGGGTTAGGGGACTACGATGACCCCCACGCCGGAGATCGAACCCGGCCACGGGAGAACGGGTCATGACGGCAACTCAGGGGCGCTCGGGATTCCTCGGCAGGTGGGGTGACCCGGAGCCGTCACAGGAAGGGCAGCGAGAAAACACGGACATGACTGAGCCAGTCCCCACCGGCGCGACCGAAACGGTCGTCGACCCGGCTGCCGGCGTCGAGCCGTCGGACCAGTTCCTCAGCTCACTGACCGCCGCCATGCGGCGGGTCGCCGACGACGCGCGCGAAACGAGCCTGGCGGATGCCCGCGCCGCGATCGCGGCGAAGATCGCCGCGATGCGCGCCACCGCCGCGGCGCGCTCCGACGAGCTGCGTTCCCGGGCCGAGCAGGACGTGTCCGGCATCGGGGAGTGGTCACGGGCCGAGATCGTGCGGATCGAGGCCGAGACCCAGCGCAAGGTCGAGCAGCGCCGGGCGCAGCTGACCGACCAGCTCGACGAGCACGACCGCCGGTCATCGGCCGAGATCGCCGCGCTCGAGGCCCAGGTCGAGCAGTACGAGGGGGAGCTGGCCCTGTTCTTCGCCCAGCTCGGCGAGGTCACCGACCCGGATACGTTCATCTCGGCCGCGCGCCGGATGCCCCGCCTGCCACAGGCTGATGCCACGGCCGCGGGGGCACCCGACGACAACGAGGCGAGCGACGCGTCCGGCGCTGAAGAGCACCAGGAGCGGCTGCGCGATCTGGGCATCGACCGCAACGGTGAGACGGGGCTGGCCGAAAGCGAGGCGAGCCCGACCAACGGCACCGGGCCGGAAGCCGAAGTCGCCACTCCGGCCGGCATGGTGGGCGAGAAGGCCGCGGTCCAGCCGGCCGCGGCCGAGCCCGTCGAGGCCGAGGCACCCACGTCCACCGAGACTCCCTCCGATCCTCCTGTCCTCGGCGACGCGACCGTCGACACGAGCACGACGATCGCGGCGGTGGGCCTTGGCAGCTTTGGAGCGGTCACGACCTTCAAGTCCGCTCTCGAGAAGGCCGACGGCGTCACGGCCGTTCGCCTCAGCCTGGGATCCGGCGGCGAGTTCATGTACACCGTCACTCATCGCCCGGACCTTGACCTCGGTGAGGTGGCCATCGCCGCACTGCCCGGTGCCAGCGTTCAGCGCGGCTCTGACGGCGTGGTCCAGCTGAGCGCCGGCAAGCGCCGCTAGGCCATTCGAGAGGGTAGACTCCGCGCATCGGCGCCGACCGTGAGGAGTACCCCTCCACCGGCCGACAGAGATGCGGGTCCCGGCTGAGAGCCCGCTTCGGCACGCGAGGGCAAAGGTCGCACGGGAGCCGATCGGGACCGCCCGATATCGCGGGAAGAGGGTGACGCCGGCAATCGTCGGCGACGCTGAACGAAGGTGGTACCACGGGCCCGCTCGTCCTTCGACGAGCGGGCTGGTTGTTATTCCGGAGGAATCTCGGATGGCGGACGGAAGACCGGAGCTCTCCCCGCGCTATGCGCCGGGGTCGGTCGAGCCGCGCATCTACCAAAGTTGGCTGGCCAGCGGGGCATTCACTCCGGCGGCCGAGAAGCCGTCGGGCGCGGATCGGTTCGTCATCACCATGCCCCCGCCCAACGTCACCGGCTCGCTGCACACCGGCCACGCGCTGTTCGTGACGGCCGAGGACATCATGATCCGCTACCACCGCATGCGCGGTGACGACACGCTGTGGGTGCCGGGCGTGGACCACGCCGGGATCGCGGCCCAGTTCGTGCTCGATAAGATGCTGGCGGCGGAGGGCCTGGACCGCGCTTCGCTGGGGCGCGAGGCCTACCTGGAGCGGATGTGGGCCTTCCTGAACGAGACCCGCGACACCATCTCCCTCCAGCTGCGCCGGCTCGGCGCCAGCGCGGACTGGACACGCAACCGGTTCACCATGGACGAGGGCAGCGCCCGCGCGGTGCGGGTCGCCTTCAAGCGGCTGTGGGACGCGGGCTACGTCTACCGCGGCGAGGCGCTGGTCAACTGGTGCCCGCGCTGCCGGACGACGATCAGCGACCTGGAGAACGTCCATCGCGACCAGGTCGGGACGCTGTGGACCATCCGCTACCACCTCGCCGGGCCGGACGGCGCGCCGGACCCCGGCGCGTGGGTGGCCGTGGCCACCACCCGCCCGGAGACCATGCTCGGTGACGTCGCGGTGGCCGTCCACCCCGACGACGAGCGATACCGCCCCATCGTCGGCCGCGAGGCGATCCTTCCGTTCCTCGGCCGCCGGCTGCCGATCATCGCCGACCAAGCGGTGGACCCGGCCTTCGGGACAGGGGCGGTGAAGATCACCCCCGGCCACGACCCCGACGACTACGAGACGGGGAAGCGGCACGGCCTGACGCCGATCTCGGTTCTCGACGAGGAAGCCCGAGTCAACGAGGCGGGCGGGGAGTTCGCCGGGCTGGACCGGTTCGACGCTCGTGCGCGGATCGTCGAGCGGCTCCGAGAGATGGGTGATCTCGAGGGCGAGCGGTCCCACGCCATGGTCGTCGGCCACTGCGATCGGTGCGGGACCGTGGTCGAGCCCCGGCTGTCGGTGCAGTGGTTCATCCGCACCGCGGACCTCGCGGCCCGGGCCCTGGCATCCGTCCGGGAGGGCCGGACGAAGATCGTGCCTTCCCGTTTCGAGAAGGTCTACGCCCACTGGATGGAGAACATCCGCGACTGGGCAGTCGGACGTCAGCTGTGGTGGGGGCACCGCATCCCGGCCTGGTTCTGCCCGGACGAGCACATCACCGTCAGCGACGAAGCCGACGGACCCTCCGCCTGCGCGACGTGCGGGCGCCCGGCCACGGAACTGGTCCAGGAGTCCGACATCTTCGACACGTGGTTCAGCAGCGGCCTGTGGCCGTTCTCGACCCTCGGTTGGCCGGACGAGACTCCCGACCTGCGCCGGTTCTACCCGACCTCGGTCATGGAGACCGGCTACGACATCCTGTTCTTCTGGGTTGCCCGGATGATGATGCTCGGCCTGTTCCTTACCGATGTCGAACCGTTCCACACCGTGTACCTGCATGGCCTGGTCCGCGCCCAGGGCGGGGTGAAGATGAGCAAGACGAAGGGCAACGTGACCGATCCGGTTGAGCTCATCGACGAGATCGGGGCCGATGCGGTGCGCCT
This sequence comes from Candidatus Limnocylindria bacterium, assembly GCA_035251655.1. GTDB lineage: Bacteria > Chloroflexota > Limnocylindria > QHBO01 > QHBO01 > DASTEQ01. Next base: position 4,765 of record DATFEC010000266.1, read on the forward strand.
GGCGCTGACGACCGGGACCTCGCCCGGCGCGGACCAGCGGCTGACGATGGCCAAGCTCGAGCGGTCGCGAAACTTCGCCAACAAGCTGTGGAACGCCGCCCGTTTCGTGGTCGGCCGCGAGCCACCCGCCGCGAGCTCCGCCGCCGGCGAGGACCATGCTGCCGGCCCAGATACGCTGCCCGAGCGGTGGATCCGGTCCCGCCTGGCGGCGACGACCACCGAGGCCACGGCGCGGCTCGACCGCCTCGACCTGGGCGGATACGCGGGACTGGTCATGGAGTTCGCCTGGAGCGACCTGTGCGACTGGTACCTCGAGATGGCGAAGATCGACCTGCGGGATGCCGAGCGCGCCGCGAGCTCGCGGCGGGCGTGGCAGACGGGCCTCGACGTCCTGTCCGACACGCTTCGCCTGATCCATCCGGTCATGCCGTTCGTGACCGAGGAGATCTGGGCCTCGTTGCCGCCGGCCGGACCGTGGACGGAACCCGGCGTGATTCGGCCGCTGCTGATCAGCGCGCCGTGGCCGGACGCCGGCGCGCGAGACCTGGAAGCCGAAGCGGGGTTCGACGCCCTGGCCGAGGTGATCCGCGCCGCCCGGAACCTCCGGACCGAGGCCGGCCTGCCGGCTGGCCAGACGGTCACGCTCCACCTCGCGCCGTCGAGCGCGGACGCCACGGATGCGATCGAAGCTGGGCGGCGCTACCTCGAGCCCCTGGCGCGGGTCCGCAGCCGGCTCGCGGCTCCCGGGACGGTGGCGCCCGCCGGCGCGGCGGCGACCAGTCTCGGTGCGATCTGGCTGGGCGAGGACGCTGCCGCGGAGACTCCCTCGGCGCCCCGCGACCGCATCGAGGACCTGCGCCGCCACCGGGATCGACTGCGGGCGCTGCTCGCCGACACGGCGTTCACCGGCCGTGCCCCGGAGGCCGTGGTGCGCCGCGAGCGCGAGCGACTG
>DATFEC010000285.1:0-4973 GCA_035251655.1 Candidatus Limnocylindria bacterium
CGAGACGGTGGATGCCATCCTCCGCGGCCACATGGTCCCGCCCGAGTCTCGATGGCGCGACGAGAGCGGGGAGGTCCGTGCCGCCACGAAGTACGACTACCGGATCCACGAGGCGACCGCCTACGGATCGCCGTTCGTCACCTCGGAGCCCGGCGGCGGGCATGGCACGTTCCGCAGGCCGGGTGCGTCCGGGCTGCAGTCGCTTCCCGGTGGGCGGCTGCGCCCAGTGGCCGAGGCCAACGACTCGCGGCGCCAGATCGAAGAGGCGATCGCAGCCTCGGACCGTGGCACGGACGACGGCCAGGGGGAGCCCCGTTCCACCCGCGAGGCCCGGGTCGCCAGCCTCCGACCGATGTCCCTGTTCCCCTACGGGGTCAGCCGCAAGCGCCTGGAGCAGGCAGTCCGCGAGCTCTCCGTCCCGGTGACCGTGGCTCGCGACCTGGAGGACGCCGACGCGGTCGTGACCCTGCGGACCTACTACCGCCGCAAGCCCCCCGCCCTGCGGGACGCGGAGGCGGGCGGCACGCCCCTGTTCGTGCTGAAGACGAACACGCTCGTCCAGATGGAGTCCATGCTCGCCAACCTGTACGACCTGGAGGCCGATCCCCAGGAGGCCGCGCTGCGCGAGACGGCGGAGGCCATCGGCCTCGTCCGCGACCACGGCCGCCCGGTCGAGCTGGCCCCGCAGAACGCGTACGTGCGGCGGCTCCAGCACCAGATGGCGGAGCAGCACAACCTTATGAGCCGCTCGCGGGGCAGCGAACCGAACCGACGGGTTCAGCTCCTCCCCGACGAGGGGCGCGCCTGGCACTGACCGGCGCGTGACCGCGGCGTCCGGCCGCGGCCGGTTCATCACACTGGAGGGCCCCGAGGGGAGCGGGAAGAGCACGGCCGCCCGCCACCTCGCCGACTGGCTGAAGACGAAGGGTGTTCGGGCCACCGTCACCGCGGAGCCGGGCGGGACGCGCCTCGGGGAGGAGATCCGCCGCCTCGTGCTCCACGCCCGCTCGATCTCCGACGACCTCGATCCTCGGGCCGACGCACTGCTCTTTGCCGCCGGCCGTGCCCAGCACGTCGCTCGGAAGATCCGCCCCGCCCTGGATGCCGGGGAGTGGGTGGTCTGCGCCCGCTACCTCGACTCGTCGCTCGCGTACCAGGGTGGCGGCTATGGCCTCGACCTCGACACCTTAGGCACGCTCCAGACCTTTGCCACCGACGGCCTGAAGCCGGACCTGACGATCCTGCTCGACGTTCCGGTCGACATCGGCCTGCGGCGAAAGCGCAAGGACCGCTGGAACCGGTTCGAGGACACGGAGAGTGCCGCGTTCTTCGAGCGGGTGCGCCGGACCTACCTCGACCTCGCGGCCGCGGAACCGGATCGGTTTCGCATCCTCGACGGCTCGGGATCGGTCGACCAGACCGATGCGGCCATCCGCGAGCAGGTGGCTCCACTCCTGGATCGGTAGGGCATACTGAAACCGATGAAACTGGTCGCCGCGATCGTCCACTCGGAGGACGCCGGAGCTCTGGTCGAGGCCCTCCTCGAGAAGGAGTACCGCGCCACCCGGTTGAACTCGTCGGGCGGGTTTCTCAAGCAGGGCAACGCGACCATCCTGATCGGCGTCGAGGATGACCAAGTGGATGCCGTCTTCGAGCTCATCAGCGCCAACTGCCACGCGCGGAAGCAGTTCGTGAACCCCATGCCGCCGATCATGGAGCCGGGTGAGTTCTACATGCCCTACCCGGTCGAGGTGGAGGTGGGTGGGGCCACCGTCTTCGTCCTCCCCGTCGAGCGCTTCGAGCGCCTCTAGCCGGACCGATACCGATGCGCGCGCCCGCGCGCGACTGGGTCGCTGATCTCGAGACCGGGGCGCCGGACGTGGTCGCCGTCTGGCGGGCTATCGACCCGGACCAGGAGAGCGACGACTACAGCGCCGCGCGGGACGACCTCGAATCCCGCTCCGGGAACGCCACCCGCTCGCTCGCTCAGCAGGAGGTCATCGCCGACTCGCTGGAGGCGATCCTGGCGGCGATGCCTGACGAGATGCTGCACGCACCAGGCGGGGAGGGCGACTGGAACGTGTCACAGGCTTACGCCCACACCACCGGGGCGCGCCGCTACCTTCCTGCCGCGGCGGCGATGTGGGCCTCCGGCCGTTGGCCCGCGGACGACCCGCCACGGGTCACGCCGGGCATTCCGGGGCCCGACGACCTCGACCGCGAGGCGCTGATGGTGTTCCTGAACAAGAGCCGGCGTTCGCAGGTCGTCTCCGCCGCCGCGATTTCCGGCCACGAGGCCGAGATCTGCCCGATGGAGCACCCGCTCATCGGCCAGCGGCTGTCCTGCGGGGCGTGGCTCCTGTTCGCCGGGGTCCACGACCTGATGCACCTCGAGCAGCTCCACGGGCTCCTCGACAACTCGGAGGCGTGACAGCGGCCGAGCGGCCGGCGCCGCTGGTCTTGATGGGGGCGGCGACCGACCCAGGAGAGGCGGAGTTCGGGTCCTATGGGTCCGTGCTCGCCACCGGGCGGCACCTGCTGGCCGCCGAGCTCAGCCAGCGACTCGGGGCTCAGGGCGCGGCGATCCAGCCAATCCCGTCCGACTGGAGCCCCGGCGCGTTCCACTGGGGCAGCTGGTACGCAGCCGCGGCCAGAACGGCGCGCGGCCAGGGTCGCGAGATGGATGCGCTGGGCTGGGTCGGCGCCGGGGCGCTGGCCCTGGCCGATGACGAGGCGCTCGAGACGCTCCTCTCACCGATCGCCGGCGAGGTGGTGACGAACAACCGGTACAGCGCCGACACGTTCGTCGTCGCCGGCGACCTCGACGCCGCGCTGGCCGTGCTCGCCGGGCTTGGGGCCGACAACGGCGCGCCGCGCGCGCTTGAGGCGGCCGGCTTCAACGTCCGAGACTTCGCTTCAGCGCCGTGGTCGCGGTTCGACGTCGACACCCCGCAGGATCTCGCCCTACTGCGCCTCGCGACGCGTCTTCCCGACGTGCGCCGCATGGATCCGGCAGTGGAGGCGTTCCTCGAGGGCGTGCAGCTCCCCGGCGGGCGGCCGCTGGCCATCCCGCGCATCGATGAGGTGCTCGACGTCCTGCGCAGCCGGAACGCGGAGCTGGTGGTGGCCGGTCGCGTCCCGGCCGCCTCTTTCGCCTACCTCGAGGGGCAGGCCGCCTGCCGGGTCCGCCTCTTCGCCGAGGAACGGGGGATGCGGGCGGCACGCGCCAACCGGCCCCGCTCTCTCCTGGCCGACTGGGTGACCGAGCGCGGAGCCGCCTCCCTCGTCGAGCGGCTGTCGGAACTCGGCAACGCCGTCATCGTCGACAGCCGCGTGATCATGGCCGCCCTCGTTGGCTCATCGGACACTGCCATGTGGCCCTCCGCCGAGGATCGGTTCGCCTCCGACTTCGCCGATCCCGCCCGGGTGGAGACCGAGTGGCTGCGCGAGCTGACCACCGCAGCGGCTGCCGCATCGGTACCGATCGTGCTCGGCGCCCACACCCTGGTCAGCGACGGCCTGCGCACCCTCACCGACGCCGCCTGGCTCGCGCGATAGGTGGCGGGTTCGTGCCGGCAGAACCCGGCTGATACACTTTGAGCAGGAGAACGTGGCCGCGGACCGCTTCGAGTCCGCCCTGATCGAACGAGACGACGATGGACCAAACCGGACTGCTCTACGTCCTGGGTTTCGGCTTCGCCGCGACGACCTTCGTCTTCGGCACGATCATCTTTTCGTGGCTCGTGTCGCATCGGCGCAAGCAGGCCCAGAAGGGGCTGCCCTACGAGTGCGGGATCGACACCATCGGTGACACCTGGTCCCGCTTCGGGCTGGCCTTCTACCTCTACGCCCTGCTGTTCGTGGCCTTCGACGTCGAGATCATCTTCATCTACCTCTGGGCGATCGTGATTCGCGACATCTCGGTCACCGGGATCGTGCTGATGGGCATCTTCCTGGTCGTCCTGATGTACGGCGAGTTCTACGCCTGGAAGAAGGGAGACCTGAAGTGGCGGTAGAGCCCCCGAAGGGCACGAAGCCGGTCCCGGTCGCGAAGGACGCCACGCCGCCGACGACCGCGTTGGCCACGCCCGAGGCCATCGTCATCCCCGACCCGACGACCGACGACGACCTCCTGTCCGAGTTCGGGATGGAATCCCACCCGCGCGGCGGGTTCCACGGCCTGCTGGAGGTCATCCCGACCAAGGCCGACTACATCCTCGACCTGATCCGCGCCAACTCCCTGTGGCCGCTGCTGTCCGGCCTGTCGTGCTGCGCGATCGAGATGATGAGCACTGCGACCCCGATGAACGACATGGACCGATTCGGGATGTTCCCGATGCGGGCCTCGCCCCGCCAGGCGGACGTCCTCATCGTGGCCGGCACCCTGACCACCAAGATGGCCGGTCCGCTGGTGCGCCTGTGGGCCCAGATGCCGGAGCCGAAGTGGTGCGTCGCGATGGGCACCTGCACGACCAGCGGCGGACGCTTCAAGCGGTCCTACAGCGTCGTCCAGGGCGTGGACCGGGTCATGCCGGTCGACGTCTACGTGCCGGGCTGCCCACCCCGCCCCGAAGGCCTGATCTACGGAATGATGAAGCTCCACGAGCTCGTGAAGCAGCGCCGCGGCCAGTGGGACACCTTCGCCGACCGCGGGCCGGAGCTCCGCGCCTGGGAAGGGGACGTCCGCTGACCGCTCCTGCCGCGGCCGGCCCTCTCGTCCGGCTGCTCGGTGACAAGCTCGGCGACGCGACGAGCGAGCTGTGGACCGATGAGGACACGGTCGAGGTCCGGGTTCCCGGCGAGAGGATCGTCGACACCCTGCGCACCCTCCGCGACGACCCCGACTTCGGCTTCTTCTTGCTGGCCGATGCGGCCGCGGTCGACTACGGGGTGGGCGAGCGCTTCGAGGTCGTCTACCACCTGTACTCCGACAAGCACCCGACCTGGCTCCGCGTCCGGGTGCCGGTCGATCG
>DATFEC010000082.1:0-6424 GCA_035251655.1 Candidatus Limnocylindria bacterium
GTCGACGACGCCGATGCCCTGCGGGACCTGCCCGAGCTCTTTGGCCGCGGGTGGTATGCGATGGCGGAGCAGGGCGCCATCGGCTTCGCGGTGGCCACCATCGCGCGCAGCCAGCTGGCGGGGATCGGGATCGGGATCGCCCTTTACTTCGGGGAGGCGTTTGCCGGCATCTTCCTGCCCGACATCGTCCGCTACATGCCGTTCAACGTCGCTACCGCCGCGGTCGGGATCGGCGGCGACGGATTCGGCGCCGGACCGAACCCGCTGCCCCAGGAGACAGCGATGCTGGTCGTCGGGGCTTGGCTCATCGGTTCGCTCGTCGTCGCGGCGATCGTCACCGAGCGGGCCGATATCACCGGCTGACGAATGGGGCTCCTCGCCGTCGCGAACTTTCTGGCGCTCCTGGTCGTCGGGGCCGGCCTGGCCAGCATCGCCCTCATCGGCCTCCGAGTCCTGGCTTCTCTTTCCGCGACCGCCGCAGGTTGGCTGGAGATTGTTCGAAGGGCCATCGGGCCCTACGCCCTCTGGCTGGCCTCGCTGGTCGCGGCCACATCCATGGCCGGCTCCCTGTACTTCTCGGAGATCGGCGGACTCGTCCCGTGCGCGTACTGCTGGTACCAGCGGATCGCCATGTACCCTCTGGCCGTGATCCTGCTCATCGCGGCCGTCCGCCGGGACTGGGGGATTCGGCCGTATGTCACCGCCATCGCCGCCATCGGGGCGGTCATCGCCGCCTACCACGCGCTCCTCCAGCGCCTGCCCGGCCTGCCCAGCGGGAGCTGCTCGGTGACGGTGCCGTGCTCGACCATCGATCTCGAGCGATTCGGGTTCATCACGATTCCAGTGATGGCCCTCGTCGGCTTCGTGACCGTTCTCGTGCTGCTGTGGATCGTCGCCGATGGCGATGAAAGGCCCGGATCATGACCCAGAAGTCGAAATCGTCCGCCGCGCAGAAGCGCCGGAGCCAGAGAGGCAATCAGGCCTCGAACCGACCGGTGCTCGTCGTGGCCGGCATCGTGGTCGTCGTCGCCGTCGCCGCGGTGATTGCCGTAGCGCTGGCGTCGACAACCCCGGCCGTGGCCGAGCCCGCCACGGACCCGGTCGTCGTCAGCGGGGCGCCGCTGGCACCGTGGAATCCAGAGGTGACCGACACCGCGATCGGGATGCCTCTCCCCGGCCTGAGCGGGGTGGGGATGGATGGCGCGCCGCTGACCATCGGTCCCGACGATGGGCTGGCCAAATGCATCGTCATCCTCTCCCATCAGTGCCCCCACTGCGTGGCAGAGCTGCCGCGGCTCGTCGCGTGGCTGGCGGACAACCCACTGCCTGATGGCGTCGAGGTCATGGGGCTCAGCACCCTGATCAACCCTGCCGGGTCGAACTACCCGTCGATCGCCTGGCTCGAAGGCGAGGGATGGACCGCCCCGACGCTGATCGACGATGCGACCTATACCGGAGCCGCGGCCTACGGGTCGATGTCCACCCCCGGGTTCATCTTCGTCACGGCCGATGGGATCGTGGCCGACCGCGTCGTCGGCGAGATCGATCCCGCCGTGTTCGGGGCAATGCTCGAGGCAATTGCGCCCTAAGCCTCCCGATCGCGGCGGAACTCAGCGCTGCCCTGCGTCCGAGCCGCAAGCGGGATGAGCGCCGCGACCAGCACGATGAGGACCGTTGCGGTGATGAACGGCTCCACGCCGAGGGTGGACACCGCGAGAACGCCGGCGAGGAGGGGCCCCGCCACCAGGCCGGCGTCGAACGAGAAATTGAAGACGCCGTATGCGCGCCCCCGCTCGGGCGCCGCAGAGGCGATGCCGACGATGCCCGCAGCGGCCGGGAAAAGCAGGCCAAAGCCGATGCCGTACAGGACCATGGCGGCGGAGTCCGCGGTCAGGCTGTTGCCAACGGCGAGCACCGCGGTCGAGGTCGCAAGGCAGGCGAGGCCGACCACGGACAGACCCAGAGCGCCGCGCCGGTCCACGCGTCGGGCGATCGGGCTCAGCATGAGGACCACCGCGACAAGGGCGAAGATGCTGAAGAGCCCGCCCTGGGCCCCGGTCGCATAGCGGAGCGCTCGTTCCGCGTCCATGCCGGCCGCCATCTGCCGCTCGACGATCCCGTCCTTCAGGAATGCCGTCACCACCCCAACGCCGGCTTCCAGGGCGAAAATGGCAAGGAACGCGACCCGCAGCCGCGGGTCGGCGAGCAGCCGGCGCCAGGTTCCCGGAGCGCCGGACCGAGCGGGCGGGGGCAGGGTCTCGGGGATGGCGCCGCGGACCACGATCAGGCCGACGGCGATGATCGCAGCCACCGCCAGAAACACCGGCCCCGACCCCAGCTCCCTGGCGGCGAGGCCAGCAGCGGCGGGACCGATGACTGCGGCGGCTCCGATGAGGGCTCCGGCTCGGCCGATGGTCTTCCCGCGTTCGCCCTCGGGGGCTATGTCGGCCAGCAGGGCGAACAGCGAGGCGGTCAGGAACCCGCCGAAGGCACCATGCACCGCGCGCGCGGCGAGGAACACGGGCAGGCTGTCCGCCAACCCGTAAATGGCGATGCAGATCGGTGACACGGCAAGCGACACGAGCAGGACACGGCGGCGCCCAACGCGGTCGGCGAGCGAACCGCCGAGCAGGTTGAGGAACAGGTTGGTGAGCGAGTAGGCAGCGACCGCGACGCCGACCCCCAGGGCATCGGCTCCCAGCTCCTGCGCCCGCGGCGCGATGAGCGGGAGGAGCGCGAAGTTGTCGAAAAAGGCGAAGAAAACCGCCGCGTAGGCGGCGAGGCGAGCTCGGAGGGGGATGCCGGACTGGGTGCCGGCCAGCGGGACGACAGTCAGCGCCTGGAACCCAGCTGGGCGAAGACCCATCGGTTGGCTTCGTCGATCGGCACGTGATCTTCCCGAGGTCGGAAATGGTCGGGGCGAGAGGATTTGAACCTCCGACTTCAGCGTCCCGAACGCTGCGCGCTACCAGGCTGCGCCACGCCCCGATTCGGAGCCGGCATCGTAACAGTCGCCTATCAGGGTGCCAACCGCGCGACCGGCTGCTAGGCTCCGGACCGATGTCCCATCCGCAGCCTTCCTCCTACCCTGGAGCTTCGGACGCGGAGCGGACCGAGGCTTGGCGGGCCGTCCTCACCATGCCGGGCCTCGCCCCATTCGCGAGGTACTTCCGCTGGCTGCCGGGGCAGCATCGATGCCCCCTGTGCTTTGCGCCGTACACGAACCCGTTCGGGCCGATCGTGTCGCGACTGGGGTTCGGCCGCTCGGCGCGGTATCCGCAGCTGTGCAACCCGTGCTTTCGCGGCCTGGCGAACTCGCCGGGCGGGGCCGAGGTGTCGGTCACGGTCCTGTTCGCCGATGTTCGCGGCTCGACCGCGATCGCCGAGCGGACGTCAGCAGCCGAGTTCTCGGCACTCCTCCAGGGGTTCTACGCACTGGTCACCGAGGCGGTCCAGGCCGAGAGCGGCGTCATTGACAAGTTCCTTGGCGACGGCGTGATGGCGCTCTTCATCCCGTCGTTCACCGATCGGCACGATGCGGTCAGCGGACTGGCCGCCGCCCGCCGGATCCTGGCCGAGACGCACCTCCCGGTCGGGGTCGGTCTCAACACCGGGCCGGCGTTCACGGGGTTCCTAGGAGCCACTGCCGAGGTCGCGGGGTTCAGCGCCGTCGGGGACGCGGTGAACGTCACCCATCGGCTCGGCGGAGAAGCGGCTGCGGGCGAGCTCCTCGTATCTGCCGATACCCTGAAGCAGGCTGATTTCGACCCGGAAGCCAGTGGCGAGGGGTGGGAGGCGCGCGAGCTATCGGTCAAGGGCCGTGATCGGGCGGTCGAGGCCTGGAGCCTGCGGATCGCACCGGCCTCGGCGCGAGACGCGGCCGCCTGAGCGCCCGACGCCGATGAAGTCGGCATCGGCGCCGACCCTATAGTCAGGCGGATGGAGCGGACCTCCACCTGGCTGCGGACCACCGACGCGCAGCTCATTGGCCTCACCCTGCTGACCAAGGCCCTCCTGTTCGGCTGGGGCCTGCTGGTGGTCGCGGCGAGCCAGGGCCGGGCGGTCGACCTCGGTCAGGCGTTCGCCATCTGGACCCGCTGGGATGCCCCCCACTACCTCGACCTCGCGATCTGGGGCTACATGGCCGTCGACCCGGGGGTTTCCCCGACCTTTGGCAACCAGGGCGACATGGACCTCATGATCGTGTTCTATCCCCTGCTCCCCGCCTTGATTGCCGCGGCTCGGTTGGCCCTGCCCGACCTTGCGGCGCCGATCCTGATCAGCACCATCGCCTCCGTCGCGGCGGTCCTGCTGCTGTACCGGGTCGTGGCCCGGGAGCTCGGCGAGCAGATGGGTCGGCGCGCGGCCATGTTCCTGCTCATCTTCCCTACCGCCTACTTCCTGCATATCGGGTACACCGAGTCACTGTTCCTGGCGCTCGTGCTGGGGACGTTCCTCGCGGCTCGGAGCAACCGGTGGATGACGGCCGGCGTCGCGGGCGGCCTCGCGGCCCTGACCCGAGTGAACGGCCTGGTCCTCGTCCCGGCCCTCGCCGGGGAGGCGTGGACGGAGTGGCGCGAGTCCCGACACCTGCGGCCGGCGTGGGGCTGGATCGGGCTCGTGGTCGCGGGCTTCGGCGGCTACCTGCTCCTCAACCAGATCGTGTACGGCAACCCGTTCGCCTTTGTCGAGATCCAGCGGGAGCACTGGTTCAAGACGCTCGCCTGGCCATGGGAGGGCATTGGTGGCGTGCTATCCCGCCTGTCGGGAACTCTCGAGGACGTGCTCGTGCTCGGGGTCGCCGAGCTGGCGGCCATCGCTCTGGGGCTGGCCGGAACGGTGGTCGCGGTGCGGCGGTTCCGCCCCAGCTGGGCGTTGTGGATGGGCGTGAACTGGCTGCTGTTCGTCAGCACCTCGTTCGTGCTGTCCGTCCCGCGCTACGTCCTCGTCCTGTTCCCCCTCTACGCGTGGTTCGCGATCCTCACCGAGCGGCGCTGGCTGGGACTGGCCATCGGTGTCGGGTCGGTCGGACTGCTGCTGTGGTTCTCGGCCCGCTTCGCCACGGGAGCCTGGGCCTTCTGACGATCAGCGCACCGAACGCGTGAGCGCGTCCTCGGCGCTCTCGGCGGCGTGCCACATCTCATGCGCCTCTCCGACGACCGTCTCGAAGCGGAGCCCCATCAGGATCACGCCGGAGAAGCCAGCTGCCCGTGCCCGGGATGCCGCTTCTCGCGCAATCCGCCACGCCTCGCGCCGCCGGTCCGCCTCGGGGATCCGCTCCAGTCGCCGGCGCAGTCCATCGCTGATCGGGATGGCCCCGACGCCCTCCAGCCGGTGGATCCACGCCGACGAGAACGGCGGCGTCAGCTCGAGGTAGATCGGCGGTCGGTCACTCTTGGCTCCAAGCCCCAGGCGCTCGGCGCAGGCCTCGACCCCGTCCGGATCCATCAGCGGTCCGGTGGTGAAGAACTGCCCGCCGGCCTCGATCCGACGCTCGAGCATCCACTTCCGCGAACGGGTCGACATGCCGACCTCGAAGCGGACCGGTGCCACCGTCTCCTGCAGCGCGCGCAGGTGCTCGACGATCTCGTAGCTGTCGCTCCAGTGCTCGACCTCGGGAAGGACGTCGCCCTGGACCACGAGGAACGACTCGACGCCGTTGACCAGCGCTCCGCGGACCTCGCTCTCGATGGCAAGAATGTTTCGATCCCGGGTCGAGCACACGATGGTCGGTCGGACGTCGGGGACGTCGTGGGTGATCCGGGCGGCGAACGCGTACGGCGACATCCGGACCTGCTTGAACGGGTTGTCGGTGATCAGGACGTCGTGCCAACGGCCCTCGAGGCGCTTATGGGTGAGATTCGGCAGCCGCGGCGGGTTGACCTCGACCATCTCCACCCAGCCATCGGGCGCGGAGAGCATGGGGTCAGGGTCCGGAGCCGATGGCGGCCCGCCGCCGGCGGGCCGCGGCGACCATGTCGGTCAGCTGGCGCTCGATCTCGTCCCAGGTGCGCGTCTTCATCCCGCAATCGGGGTTGGCCCACACGTCGGCCGGCGCCATGTAGTCCTCGAAGTGGCGGAGTCGCTCGTCCATGATCTCGCTGCCCGGGGAATGCGGGGAGTGCACGTCGAACAGGCCCGGCCCGATCTGGAGGTGGCCGTCGGAGGGGCCGACGTAGAACGCGCGGATCCGCTCGTCGTCCAGCGAGCGCGCGTACCAGATGGAGGCCACGTCGACGCCGACGTCGGCCCACAACGCAGCGATGGACGCATCCGTCCCGTAGCACATGTGGGTGTGCATCTGGACCCCGGCCGGCTGGTTGAAGACATGGTTCAGCGCGGCGCGGACGCCCCGGGCGTAGATCGCGCGCTTCGCCTCCGCGTCGGCCGTGGGCAGCGGCCAACGCTCGCGAACGGCCGGCTC
>DATFEC010000293.1:0-6570 GCA_035251655.1 Candidatus Limnocylindria bacterium
CCGCGACCCGTTGCTCACCAGACCGGCGACGGCCAGGATCGGGATCGCGTCTCGGGGCCCGAAGAGCGCGACCAGGATGGGAAGCAGGATCGCTGCCCCTCCGAATCCGGCAACCGCAGCTACCGTGCTCGCCGCGAGGGCGGCGACCAGCAACAGGGCCACCTGGGGGAGGAGCTCGATGACGGGGTCCGTCATCGGTATCGGTCAGGCGCGGGGAGTGGATGCCGCCAGGCGCTCCGCGGCGGTGACGACCTGGTCGAGCAGCATGATCGTGGTCACCGGCCCGACGCCGCCGGGGACGGGAGTGATGGCCGCCACCACGGGCTGAACCTGCTCGTAGTCCACGTCGCCGACGATCCCGTCCGGGGTGACGTTGATGCCGCAGTCCACCACCACCGTGCCGGCGTTCACGTGCTGGGACCCGATGAGCCCCGGCTTGCCGACGGCCACGACCAGGATGTCCGCCTGCTGGGTCTCGGCCACGATGTCCTCCGTTTCGCTGTGGGCGACCGTCACGTCCGCCCCGTGGTTGGCCAGCAGCGCGGCCGTCGGCTGGCCGACGACCTTCGAGCGGCCGACGACGACCACCCGGCGTCCCGTGATCGGCACCTGGTGGTGCTGGAGGATCTCGAGGACGGCCACCGCGGTCGCCGGGACGAACCCGTCTTCGCCATGCGCGAGCCGATTCGCGTTGATCGGGCTTGCGCCATCGACATCCTTGTCGGGGTCGACCAGCGCTCCGACGGCGTCCGGATCGAGGTGCGAGGGGACCGGGTAGATGACGACGATGCCGGCCACCGCGTGGTCCACGTTGAGGGCACCGATGATGCTCGCTGCCGTAGTCAGGTCGACGCCGTCGCGAAGGCGGACGTCGGACGGGGCCACGCCGATGGCGCTGGCCGCCCGAGCGAGGCTCTGGGCATAGTGGACCTCAGGCCCGGTGTCCGCGAACCGGACGATGGCGAGGCCCGGCGGACCGGTGGCCTCCGACAACGCCGCGACCCGCTGGCTCAGATCTTCTCGCCGTTGGGCGGCGATGGACCGACCCTCGAGGATCCGGCCACTCATCCGGCGATCCGATTCCGCGCCGCATCGAGCGCCATGCTCTCTCGCTCAGCCACGGCCGGCTCCAGCTCCGCCAGCCTGCGGGCGGCGTCGGAGCGCAGCGGATGGCCCTCGGGCAGGGTCGGGAGGTTGATGGCCACGTTGAACGCTGCCCCACGGGCGGCCGCGGCCGCGAACAGGGCCGCGACCCCGGCGTCGCTGATCGCGTTGCGATTCCCGATGGGCGCCATGCGGGCGGCGAGATCCAGCACGTCGAACGCCAGGCGCATGACCCGCAGCGGCACCTCGGTCGCGGCCACCGACGCCTCAGAGATGGCCGTCTTGCGAGCCGCCTGATCTTCGTCGGTCTCTCGCGGCAGTCGGCGCGCGTCGGCGACACGGTCATAGGCCGCCGCGTCCTCCTCGGCAGCGTCCAGCAGGGAGACCCGCAGCTCGCCCGCCGCGGTCCCGATCTGGCGAGCGATGGGGTCGACCGCGTCGTACCCCGGTCGGCCGGCGGTCAGCTCGCAGACCATCTCGACCAACGCGGCGGCAAGCGCCCCGCCCAAGGCGCTCGCGCTCCCTCCTCCCGGGGTGGGCGCACGTGATGCGAGACGCTCGGTCAGGTCACGGACGGTCAGCTCGGCGAGGGAACGACCGGTGGGGGATACGGGGCTGCTCATCGGCTGCCGATTGTAGGGGCAGGTATGTGGATGCCCGGCGGGCCCGCGGGAGAGGGGACGCGGCGCCCACCGGGCGGCTGATTGGGGCTCGGGTACCTAGGCGGCGGCGTCCAGGGCGTCCACGAACCAGCGCCGGAGTCGCGCGTCGAAGACGAGCTCGAGGGATTCGCCCGATTCGACCTCCACCACTACCGTCAGGCGGGGGGAGCTGCCCGCAGGGTAGGCGGCGCGTTCGTCACGGACCGTGCTTACCCGCGTTACCCGCACGTCCCGGATCCCAAACCGGACGCGGGCCGGGAGCGCGTGCCGCGCGTCCCAGGCCACGGATGCCGCGACGGGGGCGATGGAAACGAATGCCATACCCGGCACAATACGAACAAATGTTCTAGTTGTCAAGAGGTCGATCGGAGAACCGCCGGTCAGGTGCCTCGCGAAGGAGCCTGGCGCGCGTGATCGCCTTCTCGCCGAACTTGTCGCGGACGGCATCGGTCGCCTCGGCCAGGCGCTGGACACGCGGGCCGTCTTCGAACAGGGTCAGCTGCTGCGCATTCGCGAGCGAGATGCCGGTGATACCGATGAGCCGCACAGCGCGCCCGGGTTCGAGGGTCTTGTCCAGCAAGCGACGGGCGGCGTCGAGGATGAGCTGCCCGTCGGTCGTCGGGTGCGACAGATGAGCCTGGCGGGTCAGGGTCTCGAACCCCTCGTAGCGGAGCTTCAGCTGGACTCCCCCCGCCGCCATGCCGTGTCGGCGCAGCCGGCTGGCGACCGACTCCGCGATCCACAGCAGCGTCCCGTCCAGACCGGACCGGTCGGTGACATCGGAGCCGAACGTGTGCTCGTGACCGATGGACTTGGGTGCCTGACCGGAGGAGACCCGCGACCGATCGATCCCCCGTGCACGCTGGCCGAGCTCCACGCCCATGCGCCCGAAACGCCGGCGCAGCGTGTCGTCGGGCACCGCCGCCAGCTCACCGACGGTCGTCACCCCGTAGTCGGCGAGCGCCTGCCGGCCGCGCGGTCCCACGCCCCACAGCCGGGTCACCGGCAGCGGAGCCAGGAAGTCCGCCTCCTCGCCGGGCGGGACGATGACCAGCGCGTCCGGCTTGCGCAGGTCGGACGCCACCTTGGCCACCAGCTTGTTGGTGGCCACGCCGACGCTGACCACCAGGCCGACCTCGTCGCGGACCCGCGTCTTGATCGCCTTGCCGATGGTCGGCCCATCCCCGGCCGGGGCGCCGGTGACGTCGAGGAACGCCTCGTCCATGCTGATCGGCTCTACCAGCGGGGTGTAATCGTCGAAAACGCCCATCACCTGGCGGCTGACCTCCGCGTAGCGCTCGAACCGGCCCGGTAGGAACGCGGCCTGCGGACACAGCCGGGCCGCGGTGCGGAGCGGCATGGCGGAGTGGACGCCGAACGCGCGGGCCTCGTACGACGCCGCGCTGACCACCCCGCGGTCGTCTGGCCGCCCGCCGACGATGACCGGCCGGCCGATGAGCGTCGGGTCGTCGAGGACCTCGACCGAGGCATAGAACGCGTCCATGTCGGCGTGAATGATCGTCCGCACCGCGTCGATTCCGTCAGTCGGTCCCGGGGTACCGATCGTAGGCGCTCCGCCCGAGGAGCGGCAGCAGGCGGGCGCCCTCCGCTTCGAGCGCCTCGCGGTCCGCCGCCCCGAGCCGGCCGAAGGGCCGCAGTTCGAGCCGTGGCGAACCGTCGGGTGCCTGCTTCGGCAACCAGGTCCCGGCGACAACGCCGTCGAGCAGGAAGGTCGGCAGCACGTCGGCGTTCTTCGTGATCACCTTCGGCTGGTGGGCGGCCGGCAGGATTCGCCCGCGGTGCCTGGTCTCGTAGGCGAGGAGGAGGCTGTCCCACCGGGCGAGGAGGCGGGGCGGGGCGGGCGTGTCCGGGTCGGGCCGCGGCGCGTCCGGCAGGTCGATCAGGGTCCGACCCTGCTCATCCGCAACGTCGACCAGATCCACGGCCAGGCGCTCCACGACCGCTCGCCAACGACCGATGTTCCTCCCGCGGCCAACGTAGGCCACGAGGTCCTCGACGCTCGCCGGCCCGAACGCTGCGAGGTAGCGACGGGCCAGGTGGGCGGCCGCGAGCTCCGGATCGGATTCCCCCGCGCGCGGCGTCCCGAGCCATTCGGCCGCGGGGAGGTACCGGGCGCGCCCGTAGCGCTCTTCCGAATGCGGGACGAGGATCAGCGGCACGGTGCCGCTGAAATGGCGCCACAACGGACGGTTGGGTGGGATCTCGGTCCGCCCCATCTGCTCCCTCAGAATGGCCTCGATCTCGTGGATGGCCAGTGGACGCTCGCGCATGGCAGCGAGAACGGCCGCATGCCCCTGGCCGATGCGTTTGCCGAGCGGTGAGGTCACCGGGTCGCGCTTGAACAGGAGCCGCCACTGGTCGAGGCGGAACGGATGCGTGAGCGTGGACATCGGCCAATAGTCGGCGGCGCTCACGACATGAACGGTCATCCGCATCAGCGATCCGCGGACGATGGTCTTCCTGGCCCGCGCCCGCGCCAGATCGATAGGTGCGGCATCCGCCGGCAGGCGCGTCTGGAGGGCGAGCGGCGGCCAGTCTGGATGCTGCGCCTGGAGCGACCCCACTCGCTCCACGAGCCGCCCGACCGGCGCAGCCTTCATTGGAGTGAGCAGGCCCTGGCGCGCAAGCGTCGCCCGGTTCAGCTGGCGGAGGGTGTAGATCGGCGGAGACATCGGTCTGGCTCCAGCCTAGCGGCCGCCGTGCGGCCGCCATCGGTCAGGGAATCAGAGCTTCCGGATGACGCCGACGACCTTGCCCTGGATCTGGAGGTCGGTGGCGTAGATGGGTTCCAGCTCCGCGTTGGCCGGCTGCAGGCGGATGCGGCCGTCCTCGCGGTAGAACCGCTTGAGGGTGACGCCGTTGTCCTCCAGCAGGGCGACGACGATGTCCCCGTCCTGCGCGGTGGCCTGCGGCTGGACGATGACGAAGTCCCCGTCGTCGATCAGGGCGTCCACCATGCTCTTGCCACGGACGCGGAGCACGTACGAGTCCTCTCGCGCTTGGAGCGAACGCGGCACGTCCATTGGCTCGGGATCCTGGTACGCCTCCATGGGCTGCCCGGCGGCGATCTCGCCGACCAGGGGCAGCCGGATGACGTCGTGCTCGATCGGCATCCTGAACGGGGTGATGCGTCCCCGGGCGGGCAGCGGCGCGGGCGCGATCATTGCCTCTCCGGCGGGCGTCAGGCGCAACGCGCGGGACGAGCGGCCGCCGCGTTCCAGCTGACCGGAACGTTCAAGGGCGACGAGGTGGTGATGCACGGCTGACGTCGACGCCAGGCCGACCGCGTCCCCGATCTCGCGGACGGACGGTGGGTACCCCCGCTCCGCCACCGTTCGGTGGATGAACTCGAGGATGCGCCTGCGGCGCTCCGCGTCGTGCCGGGTCACGAGCGGAGACTAACAGAACACATGTTCTAGTGTCAAACGCTTGCTATCATCCGCGACCATGCTGCGTCTCGGTCGGTGGCGCTACCTGCGCACCGCGAAGGTCATGCTCCAGCTGCCCACCTACGCCCGCCTGGTGTGGGGGCTAGCTCGCGATGCCCGAACCCCGGTCGGCCTCAAGCTCCTCCTGGGCGCGGCGCTGACCTACGTGGTCACGCCGGTCGACCTGATCCCGGACGTCGTGCCCATTCTCGGCCACGCCGACGACCTGACCGTCCTGCTCCTCGTCCTCGACCTGTTCATCAGCAACGCGCCAGCGGCCGTGCGGGAGGAGCACATGGCGCGGGCCAGGACGGGAGAGGCGCAGCTCGACGAGGATTTGGCCCAGCTGCGAGCGCTGATGGGAGGCCGTTTCGACCGAATCCGCGACAACCTGCCTCACCTGCTCGAACGTTTCGGCGCGCTGGTCGACGCGGATGCGGTCAAGCACCAGATCGGCGAATGGCGCTCGGCACGCGACCGCGCAAGGCAACCCCGGCCAACGCGGCCCCGGCCATCGGAGGTGGAATGAAGGTCATCCTCAAGCGCGACGTGAAAGGGCTCGGTCGGGAGGGCGACCTCCGCGAGGTGAAGGACGGGTACGCCCGCAACCATCTCTTCCCGACCGGGGCGGCGGTCCTCGCCGACCTGGGCGCGGTCCGAAACTGGGAGCGGCACCGTGACCAGCGGGACGAGCGCGACCGGGCAATCCACGCTGACGCGGAGGCCACCGCCGAGCGGCTGTCCGGTCTCACGCTCCAGATCGGGGTCAAGGCCGGCGAGCGAGACCGGCTGTTCGGGTCGGTCACGACCCGCGACATCGCCGACCGGCTGCGGCAGGAGGGGATCGATGTCGACCGCCACGACATCCACCTGCGCGAGCCGATCAAGACCGTCGGCGAGCACGAGGTCCGGGTGCACGTGATGGCCGGCGTCGAGGCCCAGCTCCGGGTGGAGGTCGTCGCCGAGCACTGACCCCGTCGCGACAGCGGAGCTGTCGCGGGACCGGGCTATCACCGGGTGGTGTTCTCCACAGCGCACCGACAGGTTGGTGCCGCTTTTCCCCGACGCCGTTTGACATCGGTTCATAAGGCCGTATCCGCCAGCGGCCCGGATGCGTACGGTCACTCGACAGCATGAGCATTGACCGCGTCGCCCCGCAGTCAGTCGAAGCCGAGCAGAGCGTCCTCGGCTCGATCCTGATCGACCCGGAGGCTATCCTCAAGGTCGGCGACTTCCTGCACGGGACCGATTTCTACCGGCCCCAGCACGCGGACATCTACGAGGCCATGCTGGCCCTCCACACCCAGCGCGAGCCGATCGACCTCGTCACCCTGGGCGACGAGCTGACCCGCCAC
>DATFEC010000295.1:0-3591 GCA_035251655.1 Candidatus Limnocylindria bacterium
GCCTCGCCAGTGGCTCATCGCCGCGGCCGTGCCGCTCCATGGGTGCTCGAGATCCCACGCGGCCCGCCGCTGCGGCGACGAAAGCACCTCCCACGCCTCGTTGACCTCGCGCATGCGCGCCGCGGCCTCGGGGCCACCGTCGTGGAGGTCGGGGTGATACGACTTCGCGAGCCGACGATGGGCGGCCGCGACCTGCTTCGTGGAGGCCTCACGGGGGACGCCGAGCACGGCATAGGGGTCGCGCACGGTCCCGCTGGGCATCCACCGATTCTAGCGGCCGCCTGCCGACCGCTCAGCGGCCGCTCACCGGTCGCCGCGGTCTAGACTCCAGTCATGCCGGATCGTCGTCCGATCCTGATGCTCATCGACGGTCCGAGCCTCGTCTACCGCGGCTACTTCGCCCTTCCGCCACTGACGACCTCGGACGGGACCCTGGTCAACGCTGCCTTCGGCTTCCTTCAGATCGTCCTGCGCGGCATGGCCGACCTGAAGCCCGACTACGCGATCGTCACCTTCGATCTCGGCCGGCCGAACTTCCGGTTCGTCGCCTACCCCGACTACAAGGCCGGCCGGCCCTCGATGCCTGACGACCTGCGCAGCCAGTTCCCGATCGTGCGCGAGGTGGTGACCGGGATGGGCATGCCGATCGTCGAGGTCGAGGGCTACGAGGCGGACGACGTCATCGGCACCCTGGTCCAGCACGCCACGGCGGCCGGCGTCGACACGGTGATGGTCTCCGGGGACCTCGACGGGCTGCAGCTGGTCAACGACCACGTGCACCTGCTGACGACCCGGATGGGAGTGGCATCCACGGTCGTGTACGACCCGGCCCGGGTCATAGAGCGGTACGGCCTCCGGCCGGACCAGATGCTCGACTACAAGGCGCTCAAGGGCGATACCTCGGACAACCTGCCTGGGGTCCCAGGCGTCGGCGAAAAGACCGCGATCGCCCTGCTCCAGGAGTTCGGCACCCTCGACGCCATCTACGAGCGGCTGGACGAGGTGAAGGGCAAGCTCCGCGAGCGCCTGGCTGAGCACCGGGACGACGCATTCACCTCACGTGAGGTCGGTCGGATCGTCACTGACCTCCCGGTGACCCTCGACCTGGAGGCGGCACGCACGGGTCGCTACGACCGGCGGGCGCTGGCCCAACGGTTCCGCGAGCTCGAGTTCCGCTCACTCATCGACCGCCTGCCGCCCACGATTGGCGGGCCATCGATGCCGGACGACGATGACGGTGGCGGCAGCAGCCTCCAGCTGTCGCTCGACCTGCTCGGCGGGGCGCGGCCAACGGCCCAGGTGGCGGAGGGCGGCGCGACCCCGGTCGTTCATGAGCGGCGACGGAGCGCGGCTGGCCTCCCGGACCCGAAGTCGGATCCGAAGGGTGCCATCGAGCACGTCGACCCGCGAGTCGTGGTCGACGACGCCGACCGCCTCGAGCTGGAAGCCTGGCTCGCGGCGCACGGCGACGATGTCGGTATCGGCTGGGCGGCGGGGAGCGGCCGGCTTGTCGAGCGCCCGCTCCTCGGCGTGGCGCTGGCCGGAACCGATGGCACGAGCTGGTATCTGCGGGCCGGCGGGGACGACCCGCTGCCGCGCTGGTTCTTCCGTGACGATCGGCCGCTTATCGGTCATGACCTGAAGCCACTCCACACCAAGTTGCTCCAACGCGGTCTCGCGGTGGCTGGAGAGAACCGCGACTCGCTGGTGGCGAGCTACCTCCTGAATCCCGCCCTGCGGGCCCAGTCGATCGACGACCTTGCCGCGCACCGCTTCGAAGCGACGCTCCCTGAACGGGCAGTCACGCCCGAATCGGGGACGGAGGAGCCCGCCGTCGCCCGGCGAGCCGCGGCCGAGGCCCTTGCCGCACTGCTCGCCACGCCGGCGCTGCTCACGGAGCTCGACGAGATCGGCCTCGGCGGCCTGTTCCGGGAGATCGAGATGCCACTCCTGCCGGTCCTGGCCCGGATGGAGGTCGCGGGCGTGCTCATCGACCGCGACGCACTGCGGGTGATGTCCGAGCAGTTCGCCGAGCAGCTCGCAGGACTGGAGGCGCGGATCTTCGAATCGGTGGGCCACGAATTCAACATCGGTTCACCCCGCCAGCTGGAGCTGGTGCTGTTCGACGAGCTTGGCCTGCCGTCGACGAAGCGGACGAAGACTGCCCGCTCGACCGACGCGTCGGTGCTCGAGGAACTGAAGGCGCAGCACCCCGTGGTCGAGATGATCCTGGAGCATCGTCAGCTCGCGAAGCTGAAGTCGACTTACGCGGATGCGCTGCCGGGCCTGGTGGACGTGGACGGACGCCTGCACACGACCTACTCCCAGGCGGTGGCGGCGACGGGGCGGCTGTCGAGCACGGATCCGAACCTCCAGAACATCCCGATCCGGACCGCGCTCGGGCGACGGATCCGGAGCGTCTTCGTCGCCCCGCCGGGAAAGCAGCTGCTCGCGGCGGACTACTCCCAGGTCGAGCTGCGGATTCTGGCCCACGTCTCGGGCGATGCCGGCCTGAAGGCGGCGTTCGCGGCCGGCGAGGACATCCACCGATCGACTGCGGCCCGGGTGCTGGGGATCGCGCCGGAAGCGGTGACCCCCGAGCAGCGGTCGATGGCCAAGATGGTGAACTTCGGCGTGGCCTACGGGATGAGTGACTTCGGACTCGCCGAGCGGCTGCACATCGACCGCGAGACCGCCCGTCAGTTCATCAACGACTACTTCGCCGCGTACGAGGGTATCCGCCGCTACACCGTGGAGATCCGGATCCTCGCCCGCGACCAGGGGTACGTCACGACGCTGCTCGGGCGCCGACGCTATCTGCCGGAGCTGACGGCCCGCAACAGCGCGCTTCGCGCGGCCGGGGAGCGGATGGCGATCAACATGCCGATCCAGGGCACGGCGGCCGACGGCATCAAGCTGGCCATGGTCCGCCTCGACGCGGCGATGCGGGAGCGAGGGCTGACGTCGCGGATGCTGCTCCAGGTCCACGACGAGCTCGTGTTCGAGACCGATGCCGACGAGCGGGACGAGCTCGCCGCCCTGGCCGCGACCACCATGGAGGCTGCGCTGCCCCTCGACGTTCCGCTTACCGTCGACCTCAAGGTCGGGACCGACTGGGACCGGATGGATCGCCTCCTGCCCTCCGATGACGGCGGGTACCGGGTGGTCAAGGTCGATCCGACCGAGGTCGTCGAGGAGGAGCCGGTCCTCGTCCTGGCCGATGCGTGAGGCGTTCCATGCCTGACGAATTCCATGCCTGACGAATCCCATGCCTGAGCTGCCCGAGGTCGAAACCGTCGCGCGACGGCTGCAGGCGCGGCTCCCCGGCGCCGAGATCCGCGCGGCGGAGGTCCTGTGGCCGCGTACGATCGCCTACCCGCAGCCGCCGGAGCGGTTCGCAATGGAGGTGAGCGGCGGGGTCGTCGATCGGGTCGGGCGGCGAGCGAAGTCCGTGGTCCTGTACCTCGACGACGGACGGGTGCTGACGGTCGCCCTGCGGATGACGGGCGCGCTGATCGTGGCCGCGCCGGGGGCCGCGCCGGACCCGCACGCCCGGGTCGTGTTCGACCTGGCCGACGGGCGGCAGCTCCG
>DATFEC010000309.1:0-7673 GCA_035251655.1 Candidatus Limnocylindria bacterium
TTGTCGAGCACCGCGTCCACGGCCGCCATCGGCGTGGCCGCGGCCGCCGACGACCGCAGCATCGCCCCACGGCTGACCAGCGTGATCGACGCGGCGTGGGCAGCATCCGCGGCGCGCGAGGCCCGCGCGGTCAGCTCGACCGTGGCGTGGGCGGGGGTGTCCGCGATCCGGTCCAGGCGCTGGAGCTTGCGCTCGATGCGCGCCCTGAGTGGTGCGTCAAGCTCGAGGTGACGGGCGTGGAGCGTGGTCTTCACAGCCGGCCTCTCCCGGTTCGCGGGTCGGCCATACGGTAGCACCAGATCCACGGTTTCGAAGCGGGTCAGAGCTCCCGAGCGATGGCGAACCCGTAGACCGCCGTGACGCCCGCGGCCCGCAGGATGACCGCGCACGCCTCGAAGGTGGCGCCCGTGGTCAGGATGTCGTCGACCACGACCACGGTTTCGGGGATGCGGCCCTCGGGAGGAGGGGCGCGGCCGACGGCCATCGCGTCCCGGAGGTTGCGGAGGCGCGTGGTTCGGTCCAGCCCATGTTGGCGCTCGGTCGCTCGACGACGGACGAGCCCGGGCCACACCCGAACGCGGGTCTCGCGCGCCAACGCCTCGGCGAGGAGGGCAGCCTGGTTGTAGCCCCGTTCCCGATGCCGACCCTCGTGGAGCGGCACCGGCACCAGTACGGCCGAGCCGGAGACCGTCAGCAGCTGGCGCAGGGCCGGGGCTGCCAGTCGCCCGAGGGGTTCAGCGAGGCGCTGCCCGCCGCCGTACTTGAGGCGCCTGAGGATGCGTTGCGCCTCGTCCCGGTGGGCGAAGGCGGCGACGCCGACCAGCAGCGCGTCACCCACTATCGGCGCTCGGTCCACGCCGAGGAAAGCGTCGTCCGGCTCCATCGGCGGGCGCAGGCTGGTCCGGCATGGGTCGCAGATCGCCGACCCGTAGGTCCCGCACCCCGCACACGCGGGCGGCAGAAGCAGGTCGAGCACGGCCACCGGGCAACGATGCGGACGAACGCGTACCGGCGGCGTACCGAGGGCTTACGCCGAGGCGGGCTCCAGCACGAGCTCGTCGCCGACCATCGTCCCGGTCCGCCGGACCGTGCCGGCGGGCAGCTCCAGGCAGTCACGAGCGCCGCGGGCCCATCCCACGATCCGCCACGGGCGGAGATCCTCGACCACCCGGACCACGCGGCCCGAGGCGTCGACGAAGACCGCGTCTATCGCGAACCGCATGAAGAACATGTGGATCGATGGCGACCGCTCGATCCACAGCCCCTCTCCGCGCGCTAGCGACGAGCGGCCCAACAGGCCTACCGTACGGTCGCGCAAAGACCGCGCAACGCGACACTGCTCTGCGAGCACGGTGGCCCGTGTCTGGTTTCGCACCCGCATCCCGTCCGCCACTCAGCGGATGGTACGGGTGCCCAAGCTCAGTTGATGAGCGTGACTGTCATCGGCACATTCGATCCCGGCGCGATCGGGCCGATCACAATCGGTCCCGGCGCGTCGAACCGGTCCACGAACCAGCCCTTGAGGCAGCCCACCTGGCCACCCTGGCCTACCAGCAGCGGCGTGCCGGGAGCCTGCGAGCACTCGTTGTCGCCGCCCTGAACATTGGCTTGATCGATCTTGAAGCCGATCCAGTACGGGATGTGGTAGTTCAGGGTGTTGCCGACGCCGGACCAGTCCGGATAGGTGGAGCAGTCGGTCGTGGGCTGGTTGTCCGCGAGGTCGTCGTCGCAGGTAAAGTCATGCACCGGGATGGCCAGAACGCTGTCCTCCGCTTCTGGCACACCAGGCTGGCTCCCGGCGTAGGCGTTGATCTCGGCCTCGAGGCTGTTCACGTTGCCGGTCTGGGTCTGAACCCAGGCGGGAATCGGGATGAAGACCTCGCACGGGTCCTCGATCGAGGCCTTCAGATTTTGGCCGCACTCCCAGTCGAGCCATCCGACCGATCCCGGGGCGGTCGTGCACAGCGGCACGACGGCCAGGTTGGACGCGTTCGCGTCGGCTTCGTCGATGATCTCGAATGGCTCATACGTGCCGTCGCCGTCATCAGCCCGGATCTCGAAGTCGAGCTCGAGGTCGTCGCAAACGGTCCCAACCTCGGGGAAGGTGACCGGAAGCGCACCACCGATCGCGGACAGCTCGCCGACCACGGCAATGGCATCCGCCTCGGTCGTAAGCGTGTCCTGACCGACGACCTGCATCAGGAACGTCTCGAAGGTCTGCGACGTGCGGGACCGCACGCCTTGTGCGCCGGCTGGGATGCCCACCCCGAGATCCGTCACGCAGGTGCCGACCATGACCGGGGTGGGCGCGAGCGGATCGCCCTGAAAGTCAACGTACTCGGCCTCCTCCACGACGGCTCCGTTGGCTGTCGCAGCGGCATCCACCGCGCACGCCACGTCGAAGTCGTTGGGCGCCGGCGTGTCCACGCCCGCGAGCAGGTGCTGCACGACAACGGTTCCCGCCTTGGCGGCCGCGTCGGCACCGTTCTGGTTCTCCCGCTGCTGTGCCCAAGCGAACCCGCCATCGATCACGAGGCCGACCATCGCCACCAGGGCGATCATCCCCATGGCCACGATGACCAGCACCTGACCGCTCTCTGTTCGCTTGGGTGTGGGCAGCATCTTTGTTTCTCCTTAGAGTCCGAGCGGGCAATCCTTGCCCGGTTGATCAACACAGTTGAACTCGACTGGGAAGCGCACCTCGCCCGTGAGGTCAATCGGCCCGATGAGCGCGCCGATGATCGGCGTGGCCGCAAAGTACGTGTACGGGACCTGGACCACCGCCAGGCAGCCGACGCTCTGGAGGCTTTCAGCCTGGATGGCGGCCGATGAGCAGTCCTGGCCTGGGACAGTCGGCAGGTAAGTCACCGCAATGTCGCCCGGCGCGATATCCAGCGCGACCGCGTGCTGGGCGGCGCGAGCCCGGATGTCGACCAGAGTCTGGTTCACCGTGGCCTCTCGGCCGCCCTCCCGCGCCGCGTTGTTCACGGTGTGATTCGCGAACACCAAGCGGCCCCCATCGAAGATCCCGACCAGGATCACCACGAAGATCGGCAGGATCAGCGCGAACTCGACCAGGGTCTGACCTCGACGCTCACCCCTCAGGAATCTCATTGCAGGGTTACAAGCATCGAGGCCGTGATCGCCTGGCAACTATCCGCGGGTAGTGATTGGGCCAGCACGTCTCGGTTCTTGTTTGGATTCGTAACGGCCGGGGCATACAAGCCTGTGAATCCAGCGCCAACCCACGCGTCGAAGGCATCCTCGTTGTCCATGCCAACGAGGTCTGGAACCGACTCCTCGCCCGCCGGGCATACGACGGGCGGGCCACCGGATGGCCCAGGTGGCGGGTCGCCTGGTGGGGGCAGCCCCGCGCTGAGGGTGTGATTGATCGCAAAGTCCGATCCGGCCCGGAGGAGCAGCGGCTGTCCGAGGAAGACTTCTGCAAGCGGGGTCAGCGGGCTGAAGGCGCATTCGAGCTCCACGCGGACATAGTCTCCGTCGGCGAAGCTGGGGCCATTGCCGTCGGGATCGAAGTTCGGGTCCGGGACCGGGTCGCCTTGACAGCCGAGCGCCTGAAGGTCCTGCGTGACGAGGAATGCGTACCGTGCCTGCTGCGACTGCTCGAGGGGGCTCGGTACCCCATTCCACGCCTCGGCGTGGGACGCAGCGTAGTCGGCGCCGATTCGGCTGGCATTGTGGAGTGCCACGTAACCGAAGAACAGCCGACCGGCATCAACGGCCATCACCAGCAGCAGGGCGAGGAGAGGGAGCGCGATCGCAAACTCCACCATCGCCTGCCCGCGGCGGTGGGATGGCGTGGTGCGGCGAAGTATTCGATCAAACAGCATGCAACGAATCCGAATAGGGACGGCTAACGGACGAGGAATGTATGGGCGTAGCCGATAGGTCTATGAGGTCGGTACGGAAAGTACCACCCCAACCTTGCGGTGCGCCTTACAGCGTCAGGATTCCGTTGCTGTCCTGCAACGACGTGATCAGGAGGGTTTGCCGCCCGCTCACTGGGCTGACATGCCGCGACACCGCTCCCCGTGAGAGCGGTGTCGCGCTGATTGGGAGGGCGCCGTTCGCGCCCGGGCGGCTACTTGATGAGCTGGATTCCCACCGCGGCGTTCGCGCCGACCTGCCCGTTGCCGGCCCCGACGGTAGCTCCTGGGCCCACGTACTTCACGAAGGTCCCCTTCAGGCACGAGGTTGCTCCATTGCCCGTATCGCACTCCGGGTTGCTGCCGGCGATGTAGGCGCCCTTCGGGGCGTCCAACTGGAACGACACGAAGCGATCAAGGTGATACCACTGATTCGAGCCGGTGCCGCCGACGTTCGCGGGCGGACATCGCTCGATGTCGCTCAATCCGGGGCTGGGCGGATCGGGCTCGGTGTTGCACGTGGCATCGAACATCGGGATCAACGCCGGCATCTGGTTCTGGGCGTAGTAGTTCAGGGCATCCTCGATGTCGCTGCTGTTCACGTTGCCGGTGGCCGTCACGTAGAACCAGCCGGGCACCGACATCTCATGCTGGGTTGTCGGTGGGCCGATGGCCGTTTCCAGCTCACTGGTACCGCCCGCTGTTGGAGTCCAGTCCAGCCATCCGACGTTGCCCGGGTTGCCTTTGCACAGCGGGACGGTGAGATGGAGGCTCCAGTCCAGGACACCATCGCCGTCTGGATCCAGCCACTCCCGGACCGGGTCCGACGGCACGACGTCCCCGCTGCCATCGCAAGTGACGATATTCAATGGAATGGTCACCGGCAGGACGAGACAGTCACCTGTGGCAGGGCACACCGACTCGATGTACCCGGACACAGCAGTCGCATCGGACACCGTGCTCAGCGTGTCGAAGCCGATGACCTTGACCAGGAACGTCTCAAACTCCTTGCGGGTCTCGACCTGGACGCCCATCCGGACATCGGGCTGCAGGACGGCGCTCGCGTTGGGGCACCACGATGCAGGGATCACCCCGCCGCCTACTTGGGCCGCGGCTGCCCGTGGGACTGGCACGCCGGCGGCGTTGACCGGGTCGCCGTTGCAGTTGGCGTACCACGCTCCGACCACCTCGACTCCATTGGCCGCGACCGAGGAGTCGACTGCGGCGAGGACGTCGGCGTCGGTGCGCGCCACCCCGGAGAGCCGTTCGGCGAGCACGACAGCGCCGGCTTCGCTGGCCGCGTCCGCAGCGTTCTGGTTGTCGCGCTGCTGGCCCCAGGCGTAGCCGCCGTCGACCACCAGCCCGACCATCGCGACCATGATGATCAGCCCGGCGGCGACGATCACCAGGATCTGTCCGCGCGGCTCGTCCTCAGCCGGCGTGCGGTGAAGAAGGCGGGTGAACATGAAGGCTCCTTTGTGAGTGGTCACGGCCATGGGCACGTGAGGAGAGATGGGATGTCAGGATCGGGGCATTCCCGCTCGATGGGCATTTCGGCTGTCGACGACATCGTGAACGGACCGATGATCTGGCCGATCACCGGAGTCGCGGCGACGAACGTGTACTGGACCGTGACCGCCGCTCGACAACCGACGAACGGTGAGCTGCAGGTACCGGTCCCGCTGGGGTCGCCGTACGAGATCGTGACGTCGGCCGGCGTAAGGCCCAGCGAGACAGCCTGCTTGAGCGCCTCGGCGTCGAGATCGGCCTCGGTCTGGTTCACGATTGCGATCCGAACCGACTCGCGCGACGCACTGGAGATCGTGTTGAACGCGTACACAGCGCGGCCGATATCGAACAGTCCGAACATCACGAGGACGAACACGGGAAAGACGAGCGCAAACTCGACCAGGCTTTGGCCCTTCGCCGAACGCATCGCAAGCCTCCTCATGACCCGAACACCGTCATGACGGTCGTGCTGCAGTTGGCCATCTGTCCGCCCACCCCAGGCGACTGGTTCGTGATCGTGTAGTTGCCGTTCGGGGGCCGGTTGACAATTACCGTCGTGGTAAAGCCTGCCGCGTTCCAGATGGTCTGAGCCTCATTGGCGCGGGCGCCGACGAAGCTCGGAATCTGGCACGGAGCCGGGGTTGGAGCGGGCGTCGCTGAAGGGTCCGGCGTCCCGGTTGGGGTCGGGCTCGGCGTGGGCACCGGGCTGCTGACCGGGGTCGTGCCGGCCACGCCGGCGCGAATCGGGAACACCGATTCGGCCGCGATGGTGATCGAATTGCCCAGGAGCTCGGAGACGATGGGCGTGATCAGGGTGAAGGTGCAGGTCAGAGTGACCTGCGCGGTGTCGCCCAGGTCGGTCCCGGCGGCGAAGGTCGGTGCCGGAAGCGTTCCGGGGAGCGTGCAATTGAGGGCCGAGGCGTCGGCGAGGATCTGGGCGTCATAGCTGGCGCGCTCGGTCGAACTGCCCGGACTGCCCCAGGCCGTGGGGTGGGCGGCCGCGAAGCTGGCGCCAATGCGGCTGGCATTCGTGAGACCGACCCAGCCGAAGAACACCCGCCCGAAATCGAGCCCGAGGAGGAGGATCAGCATCAGGACTGGGACGATGAGCGCGAACTCGACGAGCCCCTGGCCGCGACCCGAGCGGCGCATGCGATTGCGGATTCGATTCATGCGCCGAGTATCCCGGCCGGCACCTTACAGGCCGCCTGACAGGGGGCAGTACCTTCGGTCATCGGCACCGGGGACTTCCGTCACGGCACCCGGCGCCTGGGAAGCACGTCCCTAGAGTTCGGCCCCCGCCTCGGGCTCGGTCGGCTCAGCCGGAAGAGTGATCAGGAACGTTGTGCCGTCGCCAGGCTCGCTCGCAAGGGTCAGCCGGCCGTGCATGGCTTCGACCAGGCCGCGAGCGGCGTACAGCCCGATGCCGCTGCCGTCGGGCACCATCCGTCGCGCGTCCTCGCCGCGGAAGAACTGGTCGAACGCCCGCTCACGATCCGCGGCTGCGATCCCGGGCCCGGCATCGTGCACGGACAGCTCGCTGACGAGGTCGCCCGAATTGCCGAGGCGCCCGGTCAGCCGGACGAGGATTTCGGTGCCCGGCGGCGAGTACTTCACCGCGTTGTCGAGCAGCGCCCACAGGACCTGCTCGAAGCGGTCAGGGTCTCCGACCGCAAGATGCGGCTCGCCGTCGACGGTGAACGCGAACGCATGTCCGGTATCGCGGAGCGCATCCCACGTCCGCCGGACGATCGGCTCGACACCGAAAATCTCCTGGCGCGACTCGAGCGCCCCGGCCTCCAGGCGGGACACGGCCAGCAGCTGGCCGACCATCCGACGCATGCGGTCGGATTGATGGGCGATGGCCATGAGGTCGTTCCGAGCGGCCTTGCTCAGGTCAGCGCTGCTCCCGAGTTCAGACGCCAGCGCGCGGATGCTGGTCAACGGCGTCTGGAGGTCGTGGGTCACGCCGCGCAGGAAGTCAGACTGGACGGCGGCCATCCGATTCAGCTCATCGGTCTGCGTCTGGAGGCGAGCGTAGAGCAGTGCGTCCTCGATCGCGCTGCCCGCAATCTGAGCTACGAGGCTGAGCAGGTCGCGCTCGGCGGGACTGGGCGTCGCCCGACCTTCCCACGGGGCGAGGAGCAGGCCCGTCAGCCCTTCTCCGCTCGACGCGTCCACGGCCAGGACCGCGCCCCACGGGCCGTCCAGATGGCGCGGGCCCGTCGAGTCGTCAGCTCCGGTCACCGCGGCCCACTGTTCCGGCTCTCCCAGCTC
>DATFEC010000320.1:0-3175 GCA_035251655.1 Candidatus Limnocylindria bacterium
CCGCAGGTCGACAAGGTCGCCTTCACCGGCTCGACCGCGGTCGGCAAGCTCATTGCCCGGGCGGTGGCCGGGACGCACAAGAAGGTCACCCTCGAGCTCGGCGGCAAGGCGGCCAACGTCGTGTTCGACGACGCGCCGCTCGACCAGGCGATCGAGGGGATCATCAACGGCATCTACTTCAACCAGGGCGAGGTGTGCTGCGCCGGCTCACGCCTGTTCGTGCAGGAATCGGTCTACGAGCCGCTCCTCGACAAGCTGAAGGACCGCCTGTCGACTCTCCGCGTGGGCGACCCGCTCGACAAGAACACCGATGTCGGGGCGATCAACTCCGCCGGTCAGCTGGCGAAGATCCAGGAGCTGGTCGACTCGGGGATCAGCGAAGGCGCGGAGATCTTCCAGCCCGACTGTGAGCTGCCGGCCAAGGGCTTCTTCTTCCGCCCCACCCTGTTCACCGGGGTGTCGCAGTCGCATCGGATCGCGCAAGAGGAGATCTTCGGACCGGTGCTGTCGGTCCTCACCTTCCGCACGCCGGAGGAGGCGGTCGAGAAGGCGAACAACACCCCGTACGGCCTGTCGGCCGGGGTGTGGACCGAGAAGGGCAGCCGGATCTTCAAGATGGTCGGCGCCATGAAGGCCGGCGTGGTGTGGGCGAACACCTTCAACCGCTTCGACCCCACCTCGCCCTTTGGTGGCTACAAGGAGTCCGGTCACGGTCGTGAGGGCGGGCTCCACGGTCTGGCCGCGTACCTGCGCCTGGACAGCGCGGCCTAGGCCGATGGCGACCGCTCGACGCACGACCCCTCGTCGTCCGCCTGCTCGGCGCCCGGTGGCGACCCGGCGACCAACGGCTCGAGGGGCGGCCGGCGCACCGCTCCTCGACCCGCGTTCATCGGCGCCCCTGGCGCTGCGCGACGGCACGGGCGAGGTCGGGGATCGTCTCGGCGTGCGGAAGACGTACAAGCTGTTCATCGGCGGAGAGTTTCCGCGCACCGAATCCGGCCGCGCCTACCTCGTCCATGACGCATCCGGGGAGCTGCTGGCCAACGCCTGCCGCGGGACGCGGAAGGACATCCGGGACGCGGTCCGCGCCGCCAGGAAGATTCAACCGGAGTGGGCCGCGAAGACGGCCTACAACCGGAGCCAGGTCCTATACCGCATCGCCGAGCTGATGGAGGGGCGACGCGACCAGTTCGTGGCCGAGGTCCGGGCGGCCGAGGGGGTGGGACTCCAGCGCGCGCGGCGCCTGGTGGACGCGGCCATCGACCGCTGGGTGTGGTACGCCGGCTGGGCCGACAAGTTCTCCCAGATCCTCGGCAACGTGAACCCGGTCGCCGGCTCGTACTTCAACTTCTCGATCCCGGAGCCGACCGGCGTGGTGGGGGTCATCGCGGCCGAGGACTCGTCACTGCTCGGACTCGTGAGCCGGCTGGCGCCGGTCATCGTGTCGGGGAACGCGGCCGTCGTGCTGGCCAGCGAATCGCGCCCCCTGCCGGCCATCACCCTGTCCGAGGTGATGGCCACGTCCGACGTTCCGGGCGGGGTCGTGAACGTCATCACCGGCCTGCGACGCGAGCTCGTGCCGCACCTCGCCGCCCACATGGACGTCAACGCGCTCGACGGCTTCGGCCTGGATCCGCGGGAGGTGCCCGCGGTCGAGGAAGCGGCCACCGAGAACGTCAAGCGCTTCTCCCGGCCCCCGAACGGCGGCCTCGACGGCTACGACTGGCTCTCGCCCGCCGCGCAGTCGCCCTACCTCATCGGCGAGTTCGTCGAGATCAAGACCGTCTGGCACCCCATCGGCGTCTAGCCGACCCCGCCCGGGTCAAAGGCCCAAGGCGTAGCGGGCGATCTCGAAGTAGATGATCAAGCCGGTGCCGTCCACCAAGGTGGTGATGAGCGGCGCGGAGACGACGGCCGGGTCGATCCGCAGCCGACGGAGGACGAGCGGAAGGGCGGCGGCGACCGTCGCAGCTGTCGCGCAGATGGCGACCACGGTCAGGGCGACCACGACCCCGACGGTCGGCCCGACCCCGAGCACGAAGGCCCACGCGAACGCGGCCGCGGCCATGACCGCACCGAGGATCAGCGACACCCTCAGCTCCTTGAAGACGACCCACCAGATGTCCCGGAGGGCCACCTCGTTCAGGGCCATCGCGCGGACGATGAGGGTGACCGTCTGTGAGCCGATGTTTCCGCCCGTCCCGATCAGCAACGGGATGAAGAAGCTCAGCGCGACCACCTCGGCGAGCTCCGCCTGGAAACTCTGGAGGACGAGGCCGGTGTAGGCGGCGGACAGCACCGCCAGGCCGAGGAGCCAGGGCACCCGCCGGCTGAACAGCAGCGGAACGCTGGCCAGGCGGTAAGGGATGTTCAACGGCTGCGACCCGCCGAGGCGCTCGATGTCCTCGGTCGCTTCCGCCTGGAGGACGTCGGCCACGTCGTCCTCGGTGATGATGCCCAGCAGGCGGTCTCCCTCATCCACGACCGGGATCGCGAGCAGGTTGCGGTCGGTCAGCAGCCGGGCCGCAGCCTCCTGGTCCGCGCTGGCCTGGACGCGAACGGTGTCCGGCGCCATGAGCTCCTTGACGGGCGTCTCTGGAGGGCTCAGCAGCAGCCGGTACGACGACAGCACGCCGAGCAGGCGCCGATCGGCATCGAGGACGTACACATAGTTCGCGGTCTCGGCCTCGTCGGCGAGCTGCCGGATGGCGGCGATCGCCTGGGCGGACGTTGCCTCGGATGGGACGGCGACGAAATCCGGGGTCATCAGCCCGCCCGCCGTGTCGGGATCGTACGCCGCCAGGCCACGGATCTCCGCCGCGTCCTCGGGGCTCATCCGGATGAGGATCTCGTCGGCGGTCGCGTCGGGGAGCTCCTCGAGGACGTCCGCCGCGTCGTCGGGGTCCATCTCCTCGAGCAGCTCGGCGGCCTCCGGCTGGGTCAGGCTGCGGAGGATGCGCGCGGCGTCGGCCGGGGACAGTTCCTCGAGGAGGGCGGGGATCTCCTCGTCCGGCAGCCACTGGAGGAGGACGGCGACTTCCCGGGACTCGAGCTGGGGGACGAGGTCGGCCCACTCCGGCGGACCGATGCGCTCGGCGAGGCCGCGGACGCCCTCCTCCTCGCGCTCGCGGATGAGCGCCTGCACTTCTGCGAGCAGCTCGCGGGTCTCGACGGA
>DATFEC010000321.1:0-7454 GCA_035251655.1 Candidatus Limnocylindria bacterium
TCCGGCAGCAATGAAGGCCCCTCTTCGGAGGGGCCTTCGCTTTGCGGGTAAGATCGGACGCCCGCGCCGGTAGCTCAGTGGATAGAGCGTTGGCCTCCGGAGCCAAAGGTCGCAGGTTCGAATCCTGTCCGGCGCGCCACCGCTCCCGGGCTCCGCTGCTCGACGGTCAGGGCGAGGAGAAGTAGCCGGTGACGTCCCACAGCAGGTGGGTCGTGCCCGACGGCCCCAGCGTGGCGCTGAGCGTCCCGTCCAGGCCGAGGGCGACGGTCACCCCGTTTGCCCGGGTATCCCCCATCGGGAAGTTGAGCGTTGAGCTGGTCGGTGCCGAGATCGGATCCGGGCCGAGATAGACGTACCCGCTGCCGCTCTGCCCGGTGACGGTCAGCGTGCCGGTCACGGCCACTGCCCCCGACGGGACTCCGCCCAGGCTCGCCACCTGGAAGGCGCGCGGAGTGTAGGCGGCGAATGGCCCGCTCAGCCCGTTGCCGAAACGGGAATCAAGGAGGCGGGACGGTGACAGGGCCACGAAGGTAGCCCCTGAGCCATCCGGCACGAAATAGCCGGTTACGTCAAAGACGAGATGAGCAGATTCCCCCATTCCCAGCGTGGCCGACAGCGTCCCATCAGCGCCCAGGGCCACCGTTACCCCGGTGGCCCGGGTGTCACCACGTGGGAAGTTGAGCGTGGAACTGCCCGGCAGGCTGACGGGATCAGGTCCGAGGTAGAAGTATCCGGCACCACTCTGCCCGGTGACGGTCAGGGTACCGGTCACGGCGACCGCGTTGGCCGCGACCCCGCCCAGGCCGGCGACCTGGAAGGTGCGCGGTGCCTGCGCCGCAAAAGGCCCATTCAAACCGTTGCCGATCCGGGTGTCGACCAGGCGCGCAGGAGCCACCGGGACATAGGTCGCGCCCGATGCGTCGGGCACGAAGTAGCCGGTCACGTCGAAGACGAGATGCGCAGACGTCGCACCGCCCAGGGTTGCAGAAAGGGCTCCCCCGCTGCCGAGCGCCACGGTTACACCGGTCGCCCGGGTGTCACCAGCGGGGAAGTTCAGCGTCGAGCTGAGGGGCAGCGGCGCCGGATCCGGACCGAGATAGACGTACCCACCACCGCTCTGCCCGGTGACGGTGAGAGTGCCGGTCACGGCCACCGCGTTGGCTGGCACGCCAGCCGTGCCGGCAACCTGGAAGGTCCGCGGGGCATTGGCGGTGAATGGCCCAATGAGCCCGGTCCCGAACCGGCTGTCGAGCACCCTGCTCGGGGGCAGCGGGACGTACGTTCCCTCCTGCTGCGGACGCACGGTGATGTAGCCGGTCTTCGCCTCGGTATCGGTGCCAAGACCGTCGGAGACCGTCAGCGTCACGGCGTAGTTGCCAGGTTCGGTGTAGGTGAATGTCGGTGACTTGTCCGTCGAGTCGACCGAGCCGTCAGAGTCGAAGTCCCACGCCCAGTCCGCCGACCCGTACGTGATCGATGTGTTCGTGAATGAGACATGCAGCGGCGCGATTCCGCCAGTGAACGACGAATGGAAGCTCGCCATCGGCAGCGTGCCCAGGGACATGGTGGATTGTTCGCCGATCCAGAATCCGGACCACGTGCCAGCGGTCACGTAGTACCAGCTGCCCGGACGGTTCGGGATGGTGCTCTTCTCGGTAGTGGGAACCATAGCCGGCGCGCTCAGCGTCGCTGCCCGTGAAGCCGTGATGTTGCCGTGCGTACCGAAGCGGTAGCCGGTGTACGTCCCGGCGGCGAGGTTGAGCGGCCGCCACGGCCGGTAGGACTCCTCCACCATCGGTGCCGGAGCCGGCCCGGGGACCACTGTCGCCGAGGCGGGCATCCAGTAGCCGGCCCAGACGCCGGCGGTGACGTAGTACCAGTCACCGGTGCGGCCCGGGATGGAGGCCCGCTGGATCACGGGTGCCGAGGAGGGCGAGCTGAGGGTGTATGGCTTCAACGCCGTCACCGTCCCTCCGAGCGAGAACCGGTAGCCGATGTGGGTCCCGGCGGCGAAGGAGAGCTGTCGTGGAGGGTTGTAGACCTCCCCTGGCCAGGTGTTGAGCAGCGAGGCGACCGAGGTTCGGATGGACGGCAGGAGGGCATAGAGGCGCTGCCCTGGGCAGCCGGTCTGGTTGTAGTCGCGGTGGCCTGCGATGTTGTGGGTCGTTCGGACGTACCCGTTCACCGGGTTGACGTAGGTCGTCGCGCCGGTCGGGTTGATGCCATGCGTGCCGGCGGCCCAGGTCAGCAGGTTGACGAGGGACGACCGGGCCGCGGTGGTCGGCGGCTGGGAGGTGAAATTCCCGAGGAGGGCGATGCCCATCGTCCCCGCGTTGTGATACAGAGCGTGTCCGCCGGAAATGACCTTGCCGGCTGCGTTGTCGGAGGTCGGCGTCGCGCCGTTCCAGTACTCGCGCGAGTGGCGCCCCTCGTAGATGCGGCCCTGCGCATCGACGAGGTAGTTGTACCCGATGTCACCCCAGTTCTGGGTGACCGCATGGTAGTGGTAGATGGCGCGCACGGTGGCAGCCGGATTCGGGTCCCCGTTCGCTCCCGCGGTGTGGTGGACGATGAGCTTCTGGAGCGGAAAGTACTGGCTCCACCATCGCTCCTCGCCCCACTGGTCGAATCGGATCCTCTCGTCGGCTCCCCATCCGGCTCGCGAGATCACCCCCGGCGGTGCATTCACGCCTGCGGCATCGGCACCCAGCCCAAACCTGGCCTGGACATCGGCTGCCGCGTCGAGCGAGAGGACGGTGACCTGTGCCAGTGGGCGGTCGGCCGTCACGCGTACCACGCGCATATCGGTAACGCCCATCAGCGCGCCGTAGGTGACGCCGTCTCGACGAGCCGCGCCGACTTCGTCGACCTCGACGTGGATCGGTGCCTCGAAGGATGACCCGTCCCGGCTGAGGGAGGCATGGACGGTCGCCGTCGGATGGCCGGACCACCGGATGGCGATGTGCGTCGCATCGGGCTCGATGCGGAACTCGTGGCTGCGGTCGACGGCATGCGTGGTCTCGGCTGCGCCGACCCTGACCGGTCCGGCATCCGGGGACGGAACTGCGGGTGCCAGGCCAACGACGGCCGCCGCCGCCACGATCCCGACGATCACCCGTCGGACCCGGCCTGACATCATCGGCATGCTCGTGGGCGACCTCCTGCCACGGTGTGCGAACCCTTGACCGCCACCCTACCGAACCGATCCGGAATCCACCCTGACCCGGTCTGCCCAGTACGAAGGGACCGGGCGAATCGTCGCGCGGCGGCAAGAACGGGTCCCGATCGGCCATCATCTGGGCGTGGGAGCGCTGAAGCGACGGGACCGACCGGCGCGGGAGGCGGAGGAGGCCAGCCAGCAGTCGCCGATGGCGACTCGTTCGGTCGCCTCGCGCGGGCGGGTGCGTCCCGAAGAGCCGGATCCTTTCCGGACCGCGTTCGAGCGCGATCGGGACCGAATCATCCATTCCAAGGCATTCCGTCGCCTGAAGCACAAGACCCAGGTCTTCCTCAACCCGGAGGGCGACCACTACGTCACGCGCCTGACGCACACGCTCCAGGTGGCACAGATCGCTCGCTCACTCGCCGCGGCACTCGCCCTCAACGAGGCTCTGGCCGAGGCGATTGCGCTTGGGCACGACGTCGGGCATACGCCCTTCGGACACACCGGGGAGGAAGCCCTGTCCCCCTACTTCCCGCCAGGCGGCTGGCACCACGCCGCGCAGAGCGTCCGTCTGTATGAGGTGCTCGAGGATCTGAACCTCAGTTGGGAAGTGCGCGACGGCATCCGGGCCCACACCTGGAAGATCACGCCACCCCCGAACACCCCGGAGGCCCTGTGCGTCCGCTATGCAGACCGGATCGCCTACCTGACCCACGACGCGCTCGACGCGCTGCGCGCAAGTGTCCTGGCGGAGGCCGATTTCCCCGCCCACCTGCTCGAGCGCCTGGGTCCCCCCGGTCGGCAGTGGATCGGTGAGCTCATAACCGCGGTGATCGACCAAAGTCTGCGGGCGGGTGAGATTGGAATGGACGCGGAGACCCTTGGCCTCATGCACGAGCTGCGCGACTTCATGTTCGAGCGCGTTTACCTGCGACCGGAGCAGGCGGCGCAGCAGCAGGTGGCGATCGATCTTCTTCGCCGCCTGATGGACCACCACCTCGCCCACCCCGACGAAGTGCCTCCGAGCTTCCGGAAGACCGATGCCGACCTGGTGACCCAGGTCGGCGACTTCGTGTCAGGGATGACGGATCGTTATGCGGAGGCGACGGACAGCCGCCTGTTCGGATCGGCCCAGCCGACCTCAGGGTAGGGCGTAGGTCTGGAAGGTCTCGTCACCACACGCCAAGGCCAGCTGCTCGGGGCGGTCCCGCGGCTCCGCGGTCGGGGAGCTGCCTTCGGGCCCGTAGACCTCTCGGGTCAGGACGCCCACGAAGGTCACGCCCAGCTGGACGGGCTCGCCTTCGCCAAGGCTCGGGGTCGAGGTCGTTTCCCCGACGGCGACATAGATCTGGTCGTCCCAGTTCAACGTGGCCGGGCAGCCAATCCGGCCCATGGCCAGGGTGAGCGCCCAGATGCCCAGCGCCACGAAGACGACCGCCCCGAG
Source organism: Candidatus Limnocylindria bacterium (assembly GCA_035251655.1). Classification (GTDB taxonomy): domain Bacteria; phylum Chloroflexota; class Limnocylindria; order QHBO01; family QHBO01; genus DASTEQ01. The sequence continues at coordinate 4,608 of DATFEC010000321.1, forward strand.
CAGGCCGCAGCCGAGCAGGCGCCAGCTCACCTCCGGATCTCGAAGCGGCTCAGCCCACCGGCCGCCGGTCCGCGATCGGACTCAACGGAGTCGACCCGTGCCGCGCTGGGGCCGCTGTCGAGTCGTGCGAGAAACGCGTCGAGCGCGGTCGGATCGCCCTCGGCAACGAGCTCCACCGAGCGTTCATCATCGGCGTTGCGCACCCAGCCGACGAGGCCCAGCTTGGTGGCCATATCCACGGCCCACCAGCGGTAGCCGACCCCCTGGACTCGTCCGTGGACACGGGCCGTCAGCCGCTGGGCGCCGCTCACCGCGCAGAGGGCTGCGGCCATGCGAGCATCGCCGTCTCGAGGGCCAGGCGCGGGCTCACATTCTCCTCGAGGGCGTCGCGGATCTCTTCCAGTCGGAGCGTCACGGACGCCCAATCGCCGGGTGATCGGCGCCCGGCCGCGGAGAGGAGACCCGGAACCAGCTCGGCCGAGACCGCCAGCGCTGGGGAACCCGCCGCCGTCACCGCGAGATCGCGCGCAAGGTCGACCCACGCACCGATGATCGAGGTCGCCGCCACGCGCTGGACGCCGGTTGGAGTCCGTGTCGCTGGCTCGCCGGCATCGACCTCGCCGGAGTCGACGGGTGGGAGCGCAAGGCGCGCGGCCTCGTCGAGCAGCTCCCGAACCGCCGCCAGGCGATCGGCGCGTCCATGGTCGAGCAGCGCCAGGAGCTCGCGTTGGGTACGTCCGCGCCACTCGACCAGGCCCGGGTTGTCGGCCAGGGCCAGTGCCCGTCCGACCTGTCCATCAGCAAGACGGACGATCGCGGCCGCCTGCTCATCGGTCATCGGTCGGCGCTCGAGGAGCCAGTGGGCCAATGCCTCCCGGGGCACGGGCCCGAGACGGATGGCCACGGCCCGGGATCGGATGGTGGGCAGCAGCCGGCGGGGATCGCCGGCGACGAGGATGAACAGCTGCCGCGTGGTCGGCTCCTCGAGCGCCTTGAGCATGGCGTTCTGGACCTGCTCATTGGCGCTGTCGGCCTGCTCGATGACGATCACGCGCCATCGGGCGCGGATCGGCGCGCCGGCCACGTCCGCCAGCCATCGGCGCGCCGCAGCCACGATGCTCTCGCCGCTCCCCCGGTCATCGCGCCAGCCGGCCGGGGAGGCAAGGACCAGGTCGGGGTGGGTTCGGGCGCGCGCCAGCTCGCAACCACGACAGGCATTGCAGGGCCGGGTTGCGGGATCGGAGTCCTCGCACATGGCCGTTGCGAGCAGGTCGTCGACGAAGGATCCCTTGCCTGCACCTCGGGGACCATGCACGAGGAGCGTCGGCGGGGCCGCGCTCTCGCTCAGGATTCGGTGGGCGAGGCGCCCCGCGACGGGCTGACCGATGGTCAGGAAGCCTTGCTGGGTGGCCATGGCACTCACCGGGCCGAGTATAGGTGCGCTAAGCGTGTGGTCAGCGGGGCGTGCCAGGCTGGCCGTCCACGTGTCCTGGGGGTCGCCCGGGCGCGACCCGGGCGACCGGCTGGCAATCGGTACGCCGCGCGGATCGACGACCCCCGGGGCGCCATTCGGGCCGAGGGCGCTTCACGGCGGTCGGTGGCATACTGGCTTCCAATACCACGTACCCAGAGGGCGGACATGGGGAACAAGATCGACATCCGTGAGCCGGAGCTGGAATCCCGCGCGCAGGCCATCGCGGAGGCCATTGGACAGGCCGCCGAGGAAGCAGCGGAACGGGCCGCGACCGCATGGCGTGAGTCCGAGTCCGCTCGTCGGGACGCCGCTCGCACGCTGGAGCGCCAGGGTCGGGAAGTCAGCAAGTGGTGGCGCCAGGCGTGGCGCAAAGACATCCGGCCGGTGCTCCGAAGGGTCTGGAACCGACGAACGGTGGCGCTCGGTGCGGCTGGAGCGGCCGTGCCGGCCAGCCGTCAGCTGATCGAGGACGCGGCTGCTGAGTTTGGTCTGCGGCCCCGCCAGGAGCGGCACTGGGGCGCATTCCTTGCCGGCATCGTGATCGGAGGGCTGACCGGTGTGCTCGTCGCCCTGCTGACGGCCCCCAAGCCGGGCGCCGAGACTCGCGAGGAGCTTGCGTCGCGAGCCCGCGAAGCGGCGGAGGCGGCCGGCGAGTGGATTCCGGTCAACATCCCCTCGACCAACGGGAACGGGGGGAGCGCTGAAGTTCCGGAGACGACCGAGGTCGAGTCCGAAAGCTAGGCCGTCTCGGGGGGCTCCTTCACCGGCCGCTTGCCCGTCCCCCGCCCGGACGTGAACCGCTGCCAGATGCCCTGATCCGAGGCTCCGTCGCCGGCGGCCGGTTCGGCCGTCGGCGCAGCTGAGCCCTTCGCCCGCGCGGTCCGCGTGCGTGGCGCCTTCGGAGTCTCATCGGTCTTGGCCGACTTCGCGGCAGTCGGCTTGGATGCAGGCTTGGCGGCGGGCTTCGCTCCGGCACCGGATCGTGCCGGTTTCCGCGCCGTCGTCTTTCCCGCGACTGACGCGGTTCCAGCCTTCGCGCTCCCGTCCTTTGCGGTGGCAGCCTTCGTGGTCGTGGAGCGGGCCCGCGACCGTGGTTTCACGGCCGGTTTCGCGGCCTCTTCTGCCACCGGCTCGCGCGCATCCGCGGCGGCCGGTGCGGCGGATGCTTCGGTCAGGCCGAGCTCGGCCAGGGTGGCCGCATCCGCCTCCTCGAAGGTGAAGTCGGCATCCGCGGCAGGACGGACGGCACCGCCATCCAGCTCGTCCAGACTGTCGATCTCTTCCCACTGGATCTCGGCCGGCTCCCCGCTTGTCCCGGCCTCGACCGTCTCCGGCAGGTCGCCCCGACGTCCCCGGCGTCCTCGTCCGCGCCC
>DATFEC010000079.1:0-5403 GCA_035251655.1 Candidatus Limnocylindria bacterium
CGACCACGCCGCCGAGCATCGGGACGGCCATGATCAGGGTGACTTCACCGAGGATCCTTGCCGGCCCGGGGCTCGTCTTGGGCATTTCAGCTCGACTCCGGGCGATCGGACGCCGCGGCGAGTATAGCGGGTGCCTCTGGAGCTCGTCCCTCGCCGCTCAGTTCCGGGTCCACGCCAGGCCGGGCACCGGGAAGCGCTCGGCGAGCAGGCCGACGCGGGCCTTCACGTCCGCCTGCGCACCCGCGTCGCCGCGGGCCGCGATTCCGGCCACGATCAGCTCCCCGATCTCCGCCATCTCCCCTCCCCCCATTCCCCGTCCGGTGACGCACGGCGTGCCGACCCGGATCCCGCTCGCCACCATCGGCGGATTCGGATCGTAGGGAATGGCGTTCTTGTTCACGGTGATATCCACCTCGCCCAGGACGGCATCGGCCTCCTTGCCGGTGACCCCGAAGGGCGTGACATCAACCAGGAGCAGGTGGGTATCGGTCCCGCCCGACACCAGCGACGCTCCGTGGCCGGCGAGCGCCTCGCCGAGCGCCCGGGCGTTGTCCACGGTGCGCTGCGCATCCGCGCGGAACTCCGGGCTCTGGGCCTGGTGGAAGGCCACCGCCTTGGCGGCCACGACGTGCATCAGCGGCCCGCCCTGGATGGCGGGGAACACGGCCCGGTCGATGTCCTTGGCTAGGGCCTCGGTGCACAGGATCATGGCCCCGCGGGGCCCGCGCAGCGTCTTGTGGGTGGTGGTCGTCACGACCTGGGCGTGCGGTACCGGGCTCGGGTGGACGCCACCGGCAACCAGGCCGGCGAAGTGCGACATGTCGGTCATCAGGATCGCGCCGACCTCGTCGGCGATCTCACGGAAGGCCGCGAAGTCCCAGTGGCGCGGATACGCGGTGGCGCCGGTCACGATCAACTTGGGCCGATGCTCGCGGGCTAGCTGGCGCACCTCGTCGAGGTCGATCAGATGGGTGGTGCGGTCCACGTGGTACGGAACGAAGGTGTAGTACTGCCCGCTGAAGTTCACCGGCGACCCGTGGGTCAGGTGGCCGCCCTGGTCGAGGGCCAGGCCCATCACCGTGTCGCCCCGTTCGAGCAGGGCATGGAAGACGGCCATGTTGGCCTGCGCGCCGGCGTGGGGCTGGACGTTGACGTGCTCGGCCCCGAACAGTGCCTTTGCGCGGTCCCGGGCAAGGTCCTCGGCACGGTCCACGACTTCGCAGCCGCCGTAGTAGCGGCGGCGGGGATAGCCCTCGGCGTACTTGGCGGTCAGGACGGAGCCCGTGGCCTCCAGGACGGCCCGGCTCGGGTAGCTCTCCGAGGCGATGAGCTCCAGGTTGGAGCGGGCGCGATGCTCCTCGTCCTGGACGACCTGCCAGATCTCCGGGTCCTCGGCCTGCAGCGATGCCCAGGCATCCATCGGTCCGTCTCCTCCACGTTTGGAGGCCCGAGTCTAGTCGGCGGTGAGGCCTTCCGGACCGATGTCGACGGGCTCGCCGGTTCGGACTTCGGCGAGGACTTCGGGCGTGACCACCGCGATCGGGACCTGGATCCCATACAGCTCGTCGGCGACGGCGGCGCCGATGGCGAGGATCAGGTCCGGCTCGGCGAGGACGATCCCTGCCGGCGCGGTTCCGACCCGCGCGGCCTCGGCCAGGACGCTGGCGGAGGAGGAGGAGCCGCGCGCCGCCGGCATGAGCAGCACCCGCCCGGTGACCAGCTCCCCGTGCTGCGGGTGGCGCGGCTCGATCACGCGTCCCGTCGCCGGGTCGAGTCCGCCCCACAGCGACAGCGGTTCGTCGAGGACCAGCGCGGGGGCGTGGGCCCGACCGGGGGAGATCAGCCGGCCGCTCACGTAGAGCCCCACGTCGGGTCACGCACCACGTGCCCCGCGACAGCCGACTCCACACATTCGCGCCGGCTGCCGAAGACGACCTGCGCGCCGATATTCGCCGGTGCGTAGTACGCCCACTTCCCGGAATCGGTCATGACCGGGCCATACGGCGCGCGGAGGATGGGCGAGATGTAGGAGCAGGTGTCGACCAACAGCTCGGCGCCGGCCTCTCGGAGCCGGTCTGCCACGCCGGTCTCCTCTACCTCGCCGAGCGTGGCGCGGGCGGTGGAGACGAGCATCTCCACGCCGTCGGCCGCGTGTCGGCCGGCGAGGAGGTCTGCGACCTCGGAGAGCTCCGCGGCTGACGCGTGGGGCGTCCCGAGACTGACGCCGGCGATCGGTCCGCCACGTTCGCCACCCAACTCGGCCCGAGCCTGGCGCAGATCGTCCATCGAAACCACGGCCTCCTCCTCAGGGGCGGCGCCGTGGAGCGCATCGGTCAGGGTCGGAGCCTCCGGGGTGGAGCCGACGACGTGAAAGAGCGCGACCGACCCCGAAGATGCCGCCGCCGCGCCGAGCGCCTTGAGCCGGTCCTCACCGATCCCGTGCGGCAGCCCGTCCACGGCCACGACCCGGCCCCCGGCCAAGCGCCCCACCACGATGCCCAGGACGGGGTACAGGCTGTCCTCGTCAAGGAGCCGCGACGGCACGTCGTCCCCCACCCTGATCACGAGGCGCGCCCGACGTTCCGCCGTCCGATGCAGGCCCGCGTGGGGGACGCGGCCGGTGATCGCCGCTGCCACGTCCATGAAGTCGCCATAGCGGTTGGTGCGGGCACCGAGAACCGAGTTGGCAAAGGCGATGGCATTCGACTCGCCCCACGCGACCTGCTCCCCGAAGACCGGCCGTGCGTCAGCGAGCTGGTAGGGGGCGCACGTGAATGTCGGACGGCAGCCGAGCACACGGTACTGGTCCATCAGCCGCCGGCCCCGCGACGCGAGGTCCGGATCTCCGCGCCACAGCTCCGGATGGAGGAGGTCCACCGAGCCTACGTTCAGCGTCGTCGCGACCCGGACCGTCGCACCGCCATCAACCAGCCGATAGACGAAGTCGAGGGTCGCCTGGCCGTGGTAGAGGCAGGAGTCGACGTGCGCGCCGGTGATCGGGATGAGCCGATCTGCCTCGAGCACCTCCGCTGCGCGGACGATGAGGCGCATGGCGAGCGCCGGCCCAGTCCCCGCCTCCCCCGCCAGCAGAGCCCGCTCGTCGGGCTCCAGGTGCAGGCTCAGCGGCCCGCCTCCTCCGCCTCCAGGGCGGCGATCTTCCCGACCCGGCGCACGTGCCGCCCGCCCTCGAACTCCGCCTCGAGAAAGGCACGGACGCAGGCTTCCGCCACGTCGACGGTCGTCACCCGGGCGCCGAGGGACAGCACGTTCACGTCGTTATGTTCACGGCCCAGCCGCGCTACCTCGGGCGTGGCGGCCTGCACGCAGCGGATACCGCGGACCTTGTTGGCGACGATCGCCTCCCCGGTCCCGCTGCCACCGAGCACGATGCCGCGGTCGTACTCGCCGCGGGCCACCGCCCGCGCCACGGGTGCGATGAAATCGGGGTAGTCGACCGGCTCCTCGCTATCGGTGCCGAAGTCCCGGTATTCGATGCCCATGGCTTCCAGCATCCGGCACAGGAGACTCTTCAGGACGAACCCGGCGTGGTCCGATCCGATGGCGACGCGCACGCCGTCAGTCTATCGGCCCCACCAGCGCCTCGAGCCGATCCCGCCCGATCGCACCCTCGCGCAACAGGCGCGGTGTCTCGCCGCTCAGGTCCAGCACCGAGGAGGCAACGCCTCCCGGCGACTCGCCGTCGACCACGGCCGCGAGGTCGGCCGCGCCCGCGAAGGCGATCAGCACGTCGTCGGCGGTGTAGCACTCCGGAAAGCCGTGCGGGTTGGCGCTGGTCACCGGCATCGGCCCGGTAGCCTCGAGCAGGGCCTGCGTGGTCGGGTGGTTGGGTGCCCGGATGCCGAGCGTCGAGGCGCCATCGGCACGTCCACGTGCGGGCATGATGAGGGTGAGCCCGCCCGGCCACAGGGCGGATGCCAGGGTGCGGGCCCGTTCGTCCACGACCACGCCCAGGCCCGCGGCCTGCTCGAGGTCCGACACCAGCCACGCGATCTGCCGGTCCGTGGGCCGGCCCTTCAGCGCGAACAGGCGGTCGATGGCGTCGGGATCGTCGGCCCGGCTGCCCACCCCATGCACCGTGTCGGTCGGGAAGGCGACCAAGGCGCCGTCGCGCAACAGCTCCGCGGCCTCTGAGATGCCGTCGGGGGTCGCCGCGATGCGTTCGGTCATGGGACTCGCTCGATCCGGACGATGCGCTCGACCCCGGCAAGGTCGCGCGTGGCCGCCACCGACCAGTGGCCCGGGAGTGTCGCGACGAGGTCGCGGATCGGATTCACCTGGTCCTCGCCAACCTCCAGCATGGCGCACCCGTCCTCCGACAGGCGTCGCGGGATGCGCGCGATCAGGGCGCGCAGGACATCCAGGCCGTCCGCCCCGCCGTCGAGGGCGGCGGCGGGCTCCCATGCCAGGGAGCCGACCCCGGCGGCCACCTCGTCGCTGCGCAGGTAGGGCAGGTTGGCGATCACCACGTCGGGTGGTGGCAGCGACCCCACCCCGTCGAGCAGGTCCGCAACCACCTCCGTGACCAGGTGCGCGACCCCATGGGCGGCGAGGTTGTCGCTGGCCAGCTCCATCGCATCGGGCGACGCGTCGCTCACGATGAGGCGAAGCCGACCGAGCGCCAGTGCCGTCCGAAACCGGCGCGCGACGGCCACCGCCACCGCCCCGCTCCCGGTGCCGACCTCCCAGGCCACTATCGGTCGGTCGTCGCGCACCAGTCGATCCGCGAGCTCGGCCACGGCCGCGTCGACCAGCAACTCGGTCTCGGGGCGCGGGATCAGTGCGCGGTCGTCTGTCGCGATCCGCAGCCCGTACCATTCCTTAAAGCCGCGGATGTACGCGATCGGCTCGCAGCGAGCTCGTCGCCCTACCCACGCCGACAGGTCCCCCCTGGACTGATCCGGCATCGGCTCATCGAGGTGGGCAAGCAGCCAAGCCCGGTCCCGTTCGAGCGCCCATGCCACCAGCACCTCGGCGTCGAGTCGGGCCGTCGGTGATCCCGCACCACGCAGGGTGGCGACCGCATCGGTCAGCGCTTCACCGGCCGTGATCGGCGGGCCTGCGACGGCGGCAGCGTCAGCCGGCGACATCGGCGCCCGCCGCGGCAAGCCGTGCCGCCTGGTCGGCTTCGGCCAGCGGCTCGATGACCCGGTCGAGGTCTCCGGACAGGAGGCCAGGCAGGTTGTGGACGGAGAGACCGATGCGGTGATCAGTCACCCGGTCGTCAGGGAAGTTGTAGGTCCGGATCTTCTCCGACCGATCGCCGGTCCCGACCTGGGTCCGGCGTACCTCCCCCCGCTCCTCCGCCTGGCGGGCTCGCTGCGCATCGAGCAGGCGTGCCCGCAGCACGGAGAGTGCCTTGGCCCGGTTCTTGTGCTGGCTCTT
>DATFEC010000250.1:0-7507 GCA_035251655.1 Candidatus Limnocylindria bacterium
ATCCGCTGCTCCCGCAGGTCGGCCGGGATGCCGTACGCGTGGGCGTGGAAGCGGAGGTTCTGCTCCGCGCTCAGGTACTCGTCGAGGGTGGTCTGCTGGAAGACGAGACCGATGGAGCGGCGGACCTCGCTCCGCTCGTGCCGAATGTCGTAGCCGTTGACGCGAGCGGATCCGGCCCCTGGGCTCAGCAGGGTGCAGAGCATGTTGATGGTCGTCGTCTTGCCCGCCCCGTTGGGGCCGAGGAAACCGAAGATCTCGCCCGGCTCCACGCCGAACGTCACGCCCTTGACCGCCTCGATCTCGCCGAACGACTTGGCGAGGCCATCGACCTCGATGATCATCCGCATCAGAGTACCGATGAATGCCGCCGGTCGCCGAGAGCCGGTCGGGCGGCGCCGGTGCAGGGTACGCTCCGGGTCGTGGGCGCCATCCATCTCGAGGTCGCCATCGAGCGGCCGACTGACGTCGTCTGGGCATACCTGTCGAATCCACGCCACGACATCGATTGGCAGCTCGACGTCATCCACTCGACGCACCGTCCGCTCGGACCGATCCGGGTCGGCACCCGCAAGTTCACGGTGCGCCGCACGCGGTATGAGAACCGCTTGGCCGAGGTCGAGTACACGCACCTCGATCACGCGCAACGCGAGTGGCGAGAGATGGTCACGGTCGGCATCCTGCGGGGGTCAACCGCCAGCTACCGCGTCGTCGGGTACGGCCAGGGCACGCGGGTCCTGGTCGACCTGGAGACGCAGGCTCCGGGCCTGCGGAGATTCATGATGCCGTTCGTCGACCGCACCACCCGCGCAGACATCGCCGCGGACCTCGCCCGCCTGAAAGAGGTGCTGGAAGCCCGGAAAGGCCGCGAACGGTAGCATCGGGCGCGTGAGCGGAGAGCGCCCAATCGCCATCGTCTCCGCGCTCGAGCCGGAGCTCGCCGCGCTCCGGGAGGCCCTCGACTCTCCGCGTGCTTTCGACCTTGGTATCCCGGCCCGCGCCTGGACAGGCCTCCTCGACGGCCGCGCTGTCGTCCTGGTCGAGGGAGGCATCGGCAAGGTGGCGATGGGGGCGGTCACCGCGCTCCTGGTTCGCGAGGTGCGGCCGGCTCACGTGGTGTTCACCGGCGTGGCCGGCGGACTGGACCCCGCCCTCGGCATCGGTGACGTCGTCGTCGCCGACCAGCTCATCCAGCACGACGCGGGGGTTCTCCACGACCATGGAATCGAGGTCCACCAGGCGGGCCACCTGCCATTCTTCCACCCCGCGGACCACCTGGGCTTTCGGACCGATGCGACCCTGCTGGCCTCCGTCGGGGCCCGGCTTGGCGACCTCACCCTGCTCCCGGTCGCCGGCCGCGACCCCCGGATCGTCACCGGCACCATCCTCACTGGCGATGTCTTCGTGAACTCGCCGCAGGCCCGCCACCGCCTCCACAACGACCACCACGCCGCGGCGGTCGAGATGGAAGGCGCAGCCCTGGCCCAGGTCGCGGAGCTGTTCGGGGTCCGCCACCTCGTCATCCGGGCGTTGTCGGACCTTGCCGGCGAGCAGGCGCCGTCTCCGGAGGTCTTCGCCGCCTTCGTCCGCGACGCCTCGGCCAACGGGGCGCGAGTGGTGCGCCACCTCCTTCCCGTCCTTTGACCAGCTCTGTTGCCGGGTTCCTACGCTTCCTTGGCCGGGTAACGGCGCCGCTCACCGGCGTGCTTGCCGGTCGGCGCTTCCTGACGATCTGGGCCATGGTCGAGTACACCGGACGCAAGTCCGGCAAACGCTACCGGATCCCACTCGCCCTGCATCGCACGCGCGACGGGTTCATCTTCCCGATCGCGTTCGGCCGAGGCACGCAATGGCCGCGGAATGTCGTCGCGGCGGGCGGGTGCACGATGCGCTGGAACGGCCGCACATTCGAGGTGAGCGATCCGCAGATCGTGGGAGCCGATGTGGGAATTCCCGCCTTCGCTCGGCTCGAGCGTCCGATCCTCCGGGCGATCCGAACCGAACGCTTCGTAATCGTTCGCGGCGGGCCGACGGCTTAGGCGGGAACGCCTACAGGACCCGATCCTCGATCTCCCAGGCGTGGTCCAGCGCGTGCCACGCGGACCGGCGGGCGAAATAGCGGACCGACCAGATCTTCGCTTTGCGGCGCGGGTTCTCGGGGAGCGCCACGCCCCGTGCCCGGTCCGCCATGGTCTCGAGGGCGAGTGCCCGGACGGCCGTCAGTCGGTCCGGCGAGCCTGCAACCGCGACTCGAATGTCGGCCGTTGAGCAGCCGATCCCCTTGACGTATGCCTCCTCGGCACCCAGGACGTGGTCGACGATCTTGTCGAGATTGCGCCCGCCGCCACGCGGCCCGGTGCGGAGCTCCCGACCGGTCGCGCCCTCCGCGATGGCGTCAAATGCCGCCCATGACGCGGTCAGGAGCGAACGGAGCCGGGACAGCTCCGACGCGTCGACCGGTCGCGCATCCGCCTTGGCCTCCCCTGACGGGATGCCGAAATCGGTCCCACTCCCACCCTTCCGGTGCTCTCGAACGACCAGGCCGCCAGCCGATCGCGGCGGGCTGAACCCCGACTCGGGGCTGACGGCGGCGAGGTATCGGTCTCCGTAGCGCGCGAGCGCCTCGAGCGCCTCGTCATCGGTCTTGCCGCTGCGGCAGTAGCCCGGCCACTCGAGCGCGCAGGCGAACGACCTCTTCCAGCCGGTCTCCAGGTACACGTCCATGACCGGGGCAGGGTAGTCGGGTACGATCGAGATGTCGTGACCTTCCACCTCGACGACACATTTGCGCTCCTCGACCGTACGCCGGGGACGCTCCGCGAGCAGCTGGCCGGCATCTCCAGCGGGTGGACCGAGTCACGCCCGGACGCAGAGAACTGGACCGCGTTCCAGGTCGTCTGCCACCTCGCCTACATCGAGCAGGAGGACTGGCTCGTCCGGGCCAGGATGATCTCCGAGGTCGGCGCGACCGAGGCCTTCCCACCGGTCGACCACGGTGACCAGTCCGCCCGCTACACGGGCCAGTCGCTGGAGCAGGTCCTGGACCGGTTCAGCCTCCTTCGGCGGAGCAACCTCGAGGCGGTCCGCCCACTGGTGACCGATGACGCCGCGCTCGACAAGCGCGGACTCCATCCCAGCCTCGGCGAGGTCACCATGCGCCAGCTGTTGTCCTCGTGGGTCGTCCACGACCTGAATCACGTGCGCCAGGCCCAGGAGGCGATGGCCTTCCGCTACGTCGACGAGGTCGGCCCGTGGCGGGTCAACCTCGGAGTCCTGAACCGCCCACCTGCCTGAGGAACCGTCCCATGCTGTCGCGCCGATTCCGCTTCGCGCTCCTCGGGCTCATGGGGCTGCTGCTCCTTGGAGTCGGCGTGGCCCTCGCTGGCGGGGGAGTGAGCGACAAGATCCACACCGGCGGGTCCTTTTCGGTCGGGGCGGATGAGACGGTTTCGCACGACCTGTACGTTTTCGTCGACACCACGTACATGGCCCCGGAGGGCTGGCAGGGCGACGTCGTCGTCGATGGCACCGTCGAAGGCGACCTGATCGCCGGCGCTGGCAGAGTGACGATCAACGGAACGGTCCACGGTGATCTCCTGGCTGGGGCCGGCGTGGTCGAGATCAACGGCGAGGTGGCTGGCGACGTTCGGGCAGGTTCCGGCGACCTGACGATTGCCGGAACGGTCGGCGAGGATGTCGTGGCCGGCGCCGGCACGCTCATCATCACGGAAACCGGCGATATCGGCGAGGACCTCATCTTCCTTGCCGGGAACGTCCAGGTTGATGGCAGCGTGGCGGGCAATGTTCTCGGCACCGCATCCACGTACGTCCGGAGCGGGACCGTCGGGGGAACAGAGATCGTGACGCTGGACAGGGGCGGCGCGCCGCTGGAGCCCGGCGAGCCACCGTCCGAGCCTGTCCGGATCGCGGGCGACGCCCTCCGCCAGTGGGTCACGGTGCTGTTTTTCGGCGGCCTCGGTCTGCTCCTGGTCCCGGGCGCGGTTCGCGCCTCGGAAAGCGCGCTCCGAAGGCGGCCGCTCGCCTCGGCCGGCATCGGTCTCGGGCTGCTGCTCGGCTACCTCATTCAGTTCATCGCCGTCATCCTGCTGATGATCCTGCTGGCGATCGCTTTCGGATCGGTCACGCTGGACGCGCTGGCTGGCATCTCAATCTGGCTCGGCATCCTCGACCTGTTCGTGACCACCTTCGCGCTGGTCGTATCGGCGGCATTCCTCGTCGATATGGTCGTGGGCCTCGCGCTTGCGCAGCTCGTGGAGCGCGGCTGGGCAAAGAGCCGGTGGCAGGAGTACACCCTCCTCGCACTGGGTGCCCTCATCGTGGTGGCGGCCACCTCGCTGCCGGGCATCGGCGGCGTCGTCAAGCTGGTGGTCATCCTCCTCGGCCTGGGAGCGATGGGTGTTGCCTTCGGGGAGTGGTGGTCCCGTCGCCGACCGCCGGCGACACCTCCGTTCACTCCCGCGGCGGTGGGGCTGGCGACGGCGCTGGCGACGGCGCCGGCGACGGCCGCGGTGACCGCGCCGGAAGCCCCCGCGGCGCCTGAGCCCCCGACGGCGGAACCGCCGGCGCCGGAGAAGCCGCCCTCCCACCCGCCAGGAGCCTGAAAGACCCATGTCGAACGCCACGCTGGGCCTTCCCGTCGACCTCCACGAATACCTGCTCGAGGTGGGCGTCCGCGAACCGGACCTCCTGCGCGAGCTGCGACACGAGACGGCGGCCATGCCGGAGCACGACATGCAGATCGCCCCCGAGCAGGGTGCGCTCATGGCCTTGCTCGTCGAGCTGATCGACGCCCGGCGCTGCGTCGAGGTCGGCACCTTCACCGGCTACTCGTCGCTGGCCGTCGCGCTCGCCATGCCGCCGGGCGGCAGCATGGTCTGCTGCGACATCAGCCGCGAATGGACCGACGTTGCCCGGCGCTACTGGGAACGCGCAGGCGTGGCCGACAAGATCGAGCTCCGCCTCGGCCCGGCGCTCGACACGCTCGATGCCATGCTGGCCGAGGACCTGGCCGGCACATTCGACTTCGCGTTCCTCGACGCCGACAAGGACCGCTACCCCGAGTACAGCGACCGCCTCCTCGCGCTGCTGCGCCCCGGCGGCCTCCTGGCGATCGACAACGTCTTCTGGGGAGGCGACGTGGCCGATCCTGCCGTCGACGACCTCTCGGTGCGGGGGATCCGGAGCATGAACCAGGCCCTGGCCGAGGATGGGCGCGTGAGCCTGGCCATGGTGCCCATCGCCGATGGGTTGACGCTGGCGCGCAAGCGGTAGCCGGGAGCGCCCGGCATGGAGATCACGGCCCCCACCATCCTCGAGATCGGCGCGTTGCTGCTGGCCGCAGCCGCCGCCGGCTGGCTCGCGCGGCGGTTCCACCTGCCGGCCGTCGTCGGCTACCTGGCGGTCGGGATCATCGTGTCGCCGTTCACCCCCGGCTGGGTCGCCGAGCCGGAGCAGCTGCACATCCTCGCCGACATCGGTGTCGTGCTGCTGCTGTTCGAGGTCGGCATCGAGATCGACCTGTTCGACTTTCGCCGCGAGCAGCGCGGTCTCGTCTGGGCGGCGCCGGTGCAGATGGTCATCACCACCCTCGTCGGCGTGGTCGTCGGCCTGGCGACCGGTATCGGTCCGTTGGCCGGTGCCGTCCTCGGCCTGGCGGTCGCGTTCTCCTCGAGCGTCGTCGTCCTGAACATCACCCGGAGCAAGCGTCGAAGGACCGATCCCCCCACCGAGAAGGCGCTCGTCGGATGGGCCATCCTGCAGGACGTCACCGGCGTCGTTCTGTTCGGCTTCCTGCTGGCCGCGCTCAGCGCCGGCGACCGGCCGTGGTACCTGTCACTGCTGGGACTGGCCGCCTTCATCGGTCTGGCCTGGGTCGCGGCCTGGGTGTTGCCGCGGGCCCTGAGCGCCGTCCACGAGGACAAGGACCTGTTCCTGGTCGTCACCATCGGAGCCGGGCTGGCGCTGGCCGGGCTCGGCGGGTTCTTCTTCGGGATTCCGATGGCGCTGGCGGCCTTCATCGCCGGGCTGGCGATCAGCGAGAGCCACGAGTCGGCCGAGGCCCGCCGCCGGATCCTGCCCTTCCGCGACCTGTTCGCCATCCTGTTCTTCGTGGCCGTGGGAACGTTGATCGATCCATCGCGGTTCCCGGAGGCCCTTCCGTGGCTGGCGCTGGTCCTTACCCTCGTGGTCGTGGCAAAGGCCGCGGTGGTCTACGTCCTGGCGCGGATCACCGGCTTGAGCGCGAATCCGCTCCAGCTGTCGGTGGGCCTGGCCCAGATCGGCGAGTTCTCGTTCGTTCTCGCCTCGGTCGGGCTGGCAGCCGGTGCGATCGACGTGATCCTGTACACCGCAATCCTCGCCGCCGTGGCGCTGAGCATCGCCATCTCGACCGTGGCGGTCCGCCTCGTGGGCCGACCGAAGACCGCTCAACCCGCCTGACGGGCGGCGGTTCCGCCGTCCGAAGGTCCTATCCGCCGGCGGACGGGAAGGCGGTGCGGAGCAGCACCGGGGGACTTCCCCTTTCGGTGGATCGGGAGGACAATCCGGCGTCACGGAATCATCTTGGTGCCCCTATTGAGTACTCATCAGTCGGCCAGCGTTCCCGGCCACCGTTTCGCGCGCGCCACCGGCTCCCGGTTCGCGGGCGCGGTGGCCATCGGCTTGCTGCTGGTCCCGCTTCTTGCCGGACCGGTATGGGCTGGCGTCGGCCCCGCCAGCTCGCCGTCCGGTCATACGACCGCGGCGACTCACGTCGTCCACGACTCGTGGATCGTTCAGCTCGAGCCCGGAGTCAGCCCCGCGGCTGAAGCTCCCGGCCTCGCCCGTATGGCGGGTGGACGCGTCGGCCTCGTCTTCCCGCTGGCGTTGAACGGATTCCAGTTCCACGGGTCCGCCGCCGCTGCCCAGGCGCTGGCTGGCAGCCCGCACGTCGCCTCGGTGACGCCGGATCGGCCGATGCACCTGATCGAGTCATTGCCGAACGGCATCGAGCGTATCTGGGCCTTCGATAACGACACTCCCGCGAACAGCGCGTACCACCAGGGATTCCGGGGAAACGGCGCACGGATCGCCGTGCTAGACACCGGCGTGGATGTCGACCACCCTGACCTGGTCGGGGCCATCGACCACAGCCTCGGCAAGAACTGCGTCAATCCGGCGCTGCCGCCGGAAGACGGGTACGGGCACGGGACGCACGTGTCGGGAACGGCGTTGGCGCCGCTCAATGGGGTGGGGGTCGTGGGCGTCGCGCCGGAAGCCCGGCTGGTCCCGGTGAAGGTCTTCGATGACGCCGGCAACTCGAGCGAGGCGCTCGTCCTGTGCGGCTTCAATCACGTCCTCGCCCTGAACGCCGACGGCAACCCATCGAACGACGTCGACGTCATGAGCATGAGCTTCGGCGAGGACCGCAGCTGGGGCGACTGCGCGACCGATCCACTGCACACCGCGGTCTGCAACGCGTACGCGGCAGGAATCATCATGGTGGCCGGCG
>DATFEC010000232.1:0-4052 GCA_035251655.1 Candidatus Limnocylindria bacterium
TGGGTCTCGACGTGAATGCCCTCGGGCTCGATGAAGACCTCGTCACGTTTGATGGCCTGGACCACGGACGCTCAACCCTCCAGCGGATAGAAGACCATGCCGGTCAGCAGCTTGGGATAGAAGTACGTTGATTTCTGCGGCATGACGTCCCCGGCAGCCGCCACCGCGGTCAGCTCTTCCAACCGGGTGGGACGAACCAGGATCGCCGCCGCCGCCTCGCCCCGGGCCACGCGACCGCGGGCATCGGCCTCGCTCCTAGTGTAGAGGAGCGTCTCCCCGGCGGCCACGTCCTCGCCGGAGATCCCCAGCCGGTCGCCGAGCAGCGCGGTGTGGAGCAGCGCGAGGTCCAGCCGTCGGGCCGGGGCGGAACCCGGCTCGCGCCGCATGCGATCGGCCGCGGCATCCACATCCCCGATGAGCAGCCACCCCTCGCCGTCGAGCAGGAGCCCATACACCGGCTCATCGGCGTCGCGGAGGTCCGCCAGCCGCTCTCCCAGGGCCTCGGGCGCCACCGGCACGGCCTGGAACAGCGGGTCGGGGCCACGGAGGACCGCCCGCAGCCGCTCGACATCGACCGATCGCAGCAGCCGATGGGTGGGCCGGATCTCCATCGCCTCCCGCGCAGCATTGACCAGGACAGCCATGACCCAGTCAGCCGCCAGGGCGCCCGGGTCCGCCGCGGCCGCGATCGGCTTCGACCGAACCTCCGCCTGATACGCCAGCGCGGTCTCATACCGATGATGCCCATCGGCGATCACGAGTCGGCGTCGAGAGAGATAGGCCGCCAGACCAGCGTCCTCCGCGATGACGCCGGCCCGATGCAGCAGCCCGTCTGCGTCGCGGGCACGCCACTCGTCGTACACGGGACGCTCGATGAGGCCGTCGTATCGGTTCGACGCGTCGCTGTACAGGATGAGGATCGGGCTCAGCTGGGTCCGGGTCGCTCGGAGCAGGCCCAGTCGGTCGGCCTTGGGCCCCGGCATGGTGTGCTCGTGGGGGCGAATGGACGGGCCCCACGGCTCGAGACGGACGCGGGCCAGGATGCCGCGTACCTCCTCGCGGTCTGGGCGGCCGCCCGGCGAATCGGCCGGGGCGTATCGGTACGCATAGAACGATGCCTTCGACCGGAGGGCGAGCGTCCCGTCGTCACGCCACGCCGCCAGCGCCTCCGCTGCCGCTCGGTGCGGCGCCGCCTCCGCGCTCAGCTCGAGCCGGACCGCGTTGCGGGGGTGGCGAGCGAGGAGGCTCGTCCGCTGCGAGTCGCTGATCACGTCGTACGGCGGGCTGGCGAGGTCGGTCAGGTCCGCCACCCGCCCGGGATGCGCGGCGGTCTCGCCCGGGCGACGGACGCGCGCCGGGATCTCAGTGCCGCCGAATTGGTCGAGGGCGTAGCCGAGCCCGCGCAGCGGGCGCACCAGGGGCATGGACCGAATCCTAGCCGCCGATCTCCTCGAAGGTGGATTCGTCCTCGGGCGTCAGGCGCCGTCCTGGGCGGCTCTCCGGCTCCCGGAGGAAGAGCACCGCCCCGGCCGTGAGGGTCAGCAGGACCGCGATCGGCACCCACGGCAGCTGGCGGTAGTCGAGCGGCCAGACGCGGGTGACGATCCGCTCCGTTCGGTTCCCCACGACGTCGATGACCACGATCCGAACCTCGGTCGGCACCACTCCCACCTGGATCGGCACCGAGAACGACCCGTCAGGTCCAACCTCACGGAGTTGACCGTTCACCGAGATCGAGGAGCCGGAGAGGGTCCGGCCCGACACGGCCGGCGCAAAGTCGATCAAAGGCACCTCCTCGTCCATTCCGAGGTCCGGCGGTTGGCGGTAGATCCGGATCCGCCACGACGCGTGGTACGCGTGGCCGGCCGGGGTCACGAGCGTCACGCTCGGCGACAGCGCGTTCCCCTCATCCGCGTCCGGCTCGGCCGGCTCCAGCAGTCGGATCCGGGCTGTTCCATCGGCGCTGATGCTGGTCTCATGCGTCGCCCCTCTCCGCGACCACCAGATCCGGCTCCCGGGTGGGCCTTCGATCTCGACGTCCACCGCCTCGCTCCCGACGAGGAAATCGCCCGGGCGCTCCGGGTCAGGTGCGACGCCGGCCAGGGCCGGCTCGAGGACGCCGAAGTCAGCCTCGGGCGTCAGCATCGACTCGGTGGCGATCAGCTCGAGGGCCGCGGGTAAGGTCGTGAGCAGCAGGTTGACGACCCGGTCACCTGTCACCTCCGCACCTTCGGTCGGCGACGCCGCCAGGGTCGCCATCCAGGACGAGTCGGGACCAACCGTCCCCTCCAGCGAGCGATCCGGCAGGAGGGCAATCGGCTCGACCGCACCCGGTCCGCCATCGAGACCGTTCGCACCTGGCTGCACCATCAGGCCGCTGAAGACGAAGGCCTCCGGAACTCCTGGCACGCCGCCCGGGATCGTCCCGGAGTACGGGGCATTCAGGCTCAAAGGATCGAACAGGGCCACGGACGCCGCCACGCCGGTCCGTCCGTCCGACGCGAGATTCGTTCCATCGGCCAGGTCGCCGTTCATGACAAACACCGAATCCGGGCTGGGTCCACGGCCGACCACGACCACCGTCTGGGCACCAGAACCGAGGACCGCCAACGGGACACCGCTGCGATGCAGTCGCTCGGCGAGCAACTGGGGCGGCTCGTCGCGGCGCCACGACCACAGCTGCACGGTCGTGTCGTCACCCGCGGTGAGCACCGCCGGACCGCTGGGCCGGTCCAGGACAGAGGCCATGAAGGTCGGGACGGCAACCTCCTCGTGTACCAGCGACCCCGCGCGCAGGCTGAGCCTGGCAAGAAGAGGCTCGGTCATTCCGCCGCTGAAGAGCACATCGTCGCCCCGGACGCCATCCGAGTCGCCGGTCTCGAGGATGGACGCGCAGCAGCCGAGCCCGCCCCGGAAGGCGTGCTGGGAGTGGTCGTACCTCGTCCCGTTCCAGCGCAGAAGCCCGAGGACAAGGTCCCCGTCCGCTTCCGTGTCTGGCCGGGTCTCGGTCGTGACAAGCTCATCGGTCCCGTCGCCGTCGAGGTCGGCGATAGCCATCTGCGAGGCGTACTCGTTGGCCTCGGCGACGAGATTGAGTACGACTTCTCCACCGCCGGCTGCCGTCACCTCCCAGATCGTCAGGCAGCACGGAATGGTGAGATCCGGGTTCGTGCCGATGGTTGCCGCCAGGGCAACCTCGCGACCCGCACGGCGGACGGTGAACAGGTGGGTGGGCTCGCTGACCCGGATGCCGGTCATGCCCTCCTCGTCGATACGGATCCCGTTCCCGAGCGCGATTCGATCGTCGAAGGTTGCTGAGCGCCGAATGCGGACTTCGTTGTTCGACTGGACCGTGCCGTCCGCCGCCACCCACCACGCCCGAATCGCGGTCAACCCGGGAAAGTCCTCGGACGCGAGAGCGGCAACGACCTCGCGGACGTCATCGCCGTCGAGGTCGACCGCGAGGACCTCCGTGGCCTGGCCGGAAAGCACCGTCACCGGCGGTTCCGCGGGGAGCGGCCTGCCGGGGATCGGATCCACCGCGAGGGCGGGCGGAACCGCGGCCCCGAGAAGCAGGCCGGCGCCGAGCAGGCCGGTCACCGCGCGCCTGAGCATCGGTCCTTCAACCGCGCAGCGCGCGGATCGGCTCAAGGGTGGCAGGATCCTCGAGCGCCGAGACGTCGCCCGGGTCCAACCCAAGGAACGCAGACCGGGCCACACGTCGGAGAATCTTCCCGTTCCGCGTCTTTGGCAAGGCGGGCACCACGTGCACGGACGCGGGCTTGAACGACTTCCCCAGGGTGTCAACCACCTGCTGACCGATGTCGTCAGCCAGCTCGCCTGCCATGTCGTGATCTTGACCGCCCGACGGGCCAGCGCCCTGGATGACCGCCAGGACGACGATGGCCTCGCCCTTCACCTCGTCCGGCACGCCGATGGCCAGCGCTTCGGTCACCGCCGGATGGGCCACCGCCGCGGACTCGACCTCCGCCGGACCGATCCGCTTGCCGGCCACCTTGATCGTGTCGTCGGACCGGCCGCTGATGTACCAG
>DATFEC010000070.1:0-6092 GCA_035251655.1 Candidatus Limnocylindria bacterium
CCCAGAAGAGATCTTCTGGGGCATCCGCCGGATGTTCGAGGCCATGGCCCGCGAGCGCCCCCTGGTCCTCGTCTTCGATGACATGCACTGGGGCGAGCCAACATTCCTCGACCTGGTCGACCACATCGCGGACTGGACGCGCGATGCGCCGATCCTCCTCATCGCCATGGCCCGGCCGGAGCTGCTCGAGTTACGCCCGGGATGGGCAGGCGGCAAGCGGTGGTCCACGACCATCCAGCTCGAGCCCCTCACCGAGGAGGAGAGCGACGAGCTCGTGGTCGGCCTGCTGGGCCGTGCCGAGCTGCCTGACAAGGTGCGGACGGAGATCCGGCGGGCGTCCGAAGGGAACCCGCTATTCGTCGAGGAGCTGTTGGGGAAGCTCATCGACGACGGTTTTCTCGTCCAATCCCGCGACGGCTGGGCAGCGCTCGGCGATCTCCGGCAGCTGGTCATTCCGGCGACGATTCAGGCGCTCCTCGCGGCGCGCCTCGACGGGCTTGGAAACGAGGAGCGCACGGTCATAGAGCGCGCGTCAGTCGAGGGGAAGGTTTTCCATCGCGGAGCGGTGACCGAGCTCGCGCCGGAACCGATGCGCCCCCAGGTCCGCCATCGGCTCGCCTCGCTCATGCGGATGGAGCTGGTGCGACCAGATCAGGCGTCCTTCGTCGGTGAGGAGGCGTTCCGCTTCCGCCACCTCCTGATCCGTGACGCGGCCTACCAGGCCCTGGCCAAGCAGACTCGATCTGAGCTCCACGAGCGTTTCGCCGGGTGGCTTGAACGGGTGGCCGCTGACCGGCTTGGCGAGTACGAGGAGATCATTGCCTACCACCTCGAACAGGCCTATCGATATCGGACAGAGCTCGGGCCGCCTGACGAGCACGCCCGTGAGCTGGCTCTGCGCGCCGGTACCCTGCTCGCCGAAGCGGGCGAGCGTGCCGACGCCCGTTTCGACGCCGCCGCCACCGTCGAGCTCCTGGGTCGCGCGGTCGACCTCCTTCCGGAGGACCTCCCGCGGCGGCGGAGGCTGCTGATCCGACTCGGGGACCGTTGCTATCTCGCGGGCGACGGGCCTCGCGCCGAGCGGATCTTGGCCGATGCGATCGCCGAGGCGGATCGCGCGGGCGACGAAGGAGCCAGCGCCCTGGCTGCCGTGGCGCTCACAATGATGCGGGCCTCGACGCGCTCCGACGAAATGTCCGAGGCACACCGTGAGCTTGAGCGACTCGCCGCCACGCTCGAACGCGTCGGGGATGTTGCGGGTGCCCGGCTGGCCCTGGCGTTTGGCGCGTTTCTGCTCTTCGGCACGGGTCATGCGGCCGAGGCATACGAACGAGCCACGGCCCTGTACAACCTGAGCGGCGGGGATTCCGAGATCTGGTGGCGAGAGGCGGCCACGACGAGGGGAGCGGCCATGGTCTATGGCCCGATGCCAGCCGAGCAGGCCATCGTCGAGATTCAGGCGCAACACGTCCGTGCCGGGGAAGCGCACGTCGAAGGGCCCCATCTGGGCCTCTCGAAGATGCACATGATCCAGGGTCGTTTTGCCGAGGCTCGGGCGCTCGTGCAAGACGCCGCCGCTGTGTACGAGGAGCTCGGGAACCCCCACCAACTGGCGGGAACACGCTCGGTCCTGGCCGACATCACCTACCTGTCCGGGGACCCGGCTGAAGGCGCGCGACTGCAGCGGGAAACCTTTGAGATGAGCGTCGCCACCGGGGATCGGGCATTCGCCTCGACCTACGCCGTCGAGCTGGGCCGGATGCTCCTCGATCTCGACGACTTGGACGAGGCGTGGCGGTTCGGAACGATCGCCCGCGACACCTCGTCCACCGACGACGTGGTCTCACAGGCTGGCGGTCGCGCGGTCCAGGCGAGAGTCCTCGCCCGCCGCGGCCAGGCCGACGAGGCGGTCGCCCTCGCCCGCGAGGCGGCCGCGATCATGGCTGCGACAGACTACCTCGGAGAGCGCGCCCACGTGGTCATTGACATGGCCCACGCGCTCGTGGACGCGGGGCGGGTCCACGAGGCCATCGCGTCGGCGGGCGAGGCCCGCGCCCTTTACGAGCGAAAAGGCGCCACGTTCTTCGTGGAGCGTACTGAGCGGCTGATCGACGAGTGGTCGAGCGCCCGTGAGTGATGCCGCGCGGATCTGCGCGAATTGCGGGAACGAGAACCCGGCCGGGGCGCGGTTCTGCTTCTCGTGCGGCGCGGCGCTCGAGCTCGCAGCCCCAGCCGCCGAGACGCGCAAGACGGTCACCGTCCTGTTCTGCGACCTCGTCGGCTCCACTGCGCTCGGCGAGCAGATCGACCCGGAGACCCTGCGCGGCCTCCTCGGCCGCTCGTTCGACCGCGTGAGCGCGGTCGTCGAGCGCCACGGCGGTGTGGTCGAGAAGTTCATCGGGGATGCGGCGATGGCCGTCTTCGGCATCCCGCGCCTGCACGAGGATGACGCGCTACGGGCCGTTCGCGCCGCAGCCGAGATCCGCGAGGCCCTGGAGACCGCGGCCGGCCCCGGGAGCGTGGCGACGATCGCGTGGCGGACCGGGATCGCCACCGGCGAGGTGGTGGCGGGGGACGCGAACGCCGGGCACCGGCTGGTCACCGGGGACGCAGTAAACGTGGCGGCTCGCCTCCAGCAGGCAGCTCAGCCGGGCGAAATCCTGATCACTGCGGAAACGCACCAGCTCGTGCGCGACGCGGTCGAGATCGAGCCGCTCGGGGAGATCGCGGTCAAGGGCCGTCAGGCGCCAATCGAGGCCTTCCGCCTCCTTGTGGTCGACCGATCGGCCGCTGGCCACGAGCGGCGTCTCGATTCGCCGATGATCGGCCGCGAGCGCCCCCGGCGACTCCTCGACGACGCGTTCGCCGAAGTCCGCGACCAGCGCGTCTGCCACCTGTTCACGATCCTCGGCGCCGCGGGCGTGGGAAAGACGCGCCTCGTGAACGAGTTCATCGGATCCCTGGGTGACCAAGCCGAGATCCTCCACGGGCGCTGTCTGTCCTATGGCGAAGGGATCACGTACTGGCCGATCGCTGAGATCGTCCGCGCCGCCAGCGGGATCGGCTCTATCTCGGCCGACCCCGCGGCAGATCTTGCGAGGATCCGCGCACGGCTAGGTGGCCGCCCGGACGCCGACCGGATCGCCGAGCGGGTGGCCCAAGCGATCGGGCTCGTCAGCGGCGAATTCGCGCCAGACGAGACGCCGTGGGCCGTCCGCTCGTTCCTTGAAGCCGTCGCCGCCGACCAACCGGTCGTCGTGGTGCTCGATGACCTCCAATGGGCCCAGCCGCAGCTCCTCGACCTCGTCGAGCACATCGCGGACTGGTCGCGTGATTCGTCGGTTCTTCTCATCGTGCTTGCCCGCCAGGAGCTGCTCGACCAGCGTCCCGCCTGGGGCGGCGGCAAGCGCTCGGCGACGATCATTTCCCTCGAGCCGCTCGACGCCCAGGAGACGGCGCAGCTGATCGACAACCTGCTCGGCCAAACGGATCTGCCTCCGACCATGTTCGATCGGCTTCGATCCGCCGCCGAGGGCAACCCACTGTTCGTCGAGGAGATGCTCGAGATGCTCATCGACGACGGGGCGCTGACCCGGACCGAGAGCACATGGATCGCCAGCCGAGACCTCGCGGCAGTGTCGGTGCCGGCCACCATCCAAGCGCTCCTCGCCGCTCGGCTTGACGGGCTCACCGGGGCTGATCGGGCCGTCTTGGAGCGCGGGGCGGTCGAAGGGACCGTTTTCCATCGCGACGCCGTCGCCGCGCTTGCGCCGGACAACCTTCGTGAGGCGGTCGGCACCAGCCTGATGACCCTGACCCGCCGCGAGTTCGTCGCCCCCGATCGGGCGGAGCTGGCGGGCCAGGAGGCATTCCGATTCCGCCACCAGCTCATCCGCGACGCCGCGTATCAGGCGATCGCGAAGCAGAGCCGAGCGGAGCTCCACGAACGGTTCGCCGCCTGGCTGGAACTCGCCCTCGGCGATCGCATGGACGAGTATCGGCCGATCCTCGCGTACCACCTCGAGCAGGCCGCTCGATACCGACGGGACCTCGATCCGGCCGATCCGGCCCTGCCCGAGCTCGAGCGACGCGCCGTCGACCTGCTGGGCCGCGTCGGCGCGGATGCGCTGAATCGGTCTGACATGGATGCTGCGGCCAGCACCTTCCGGCGAGTCCTGGCCATAGTGGAAGGGGAGGAGGCAGCGGCCCTACCCTGGCGGTTGCAGCTCGGGGAGGCCCTCGTGCGCGCCGCTCCGGTTGCTGAGTCGAATGCGTTTCTGCTCGACGTCCGGGCTCGCGCCGAGGCGATCGGCGACGAGCGTAGCGCCACGCTCGCCGAGGCGCATCGGCTGCATCTCCGAGCTTCCATGGCAGAGCCACTCGAGGAGGTCGTGCCCGAAGCTGAGGCGATCTACAAGCGCCTTCTGGAGCTGGGCGGCGACCCGGCCCCAGCAGCCAGGGCGGGCCTGGAGCTCGCGAAGTACCACTTCTGGGTGGGGCAGGCACAGGCTGGCATCGACCTCGCCCGGACCGTCCTCTCCTCGCCGGGTCTGCCGAACCGACTGGTTGAGGAGATCGCGAGCTGGATTTCCGCGT
Organism: Candidatus Limnocylindria bacterium; assembly: GCA_035251655.1. Lineage (GTDB taxonomy): Bacteria > Chloroflexota > Limnocylindria > QHBO01 > QHBO01 > DASTEQ01. The sequence continues at coordinate 4,597 of DATFEC010000070.1, forward strand.
TTGCCTACTGGGGACCGACGCCGACCAGCACCGTGCTGGCCATGGCGGACGACGAGCTGGCGCGCGGCCCAACGTCTCTCTTCCTCGTGCTGCGGCTCACCCGGCACCAAGCGGCCACGCTTGCCCAGCGCGAACGATTCGGTGAATCCGAGGCGGCCTTCGAGAAGGCCAGGCAGATCAGCGAAGATCTCGGCGACCCTTTGCTGCTCGCCTCCGTGAAGGGTCACTTCCACGGTCCTTCGCGGCTGCTCGCGGGTGATGCTGCCGGTGCGGTTCAGCTCGGTCACAGCTCATTCGACGGGCTGATGGCCCTGGGACATGCCGGCTTTGCGAACACGACGGCCGCAGGGCTGGCCCAGGCTTATTTGGCACTCAGGCGCGACGAGGAGGCTGAGCACTGGGCGCGCGTAGCGATCGAGAGCGGAGATGCACGCGACCCGGCGGCTGCCGGGCCGGCGTTGGGTACGTGGGCGCGAGTGCTCGCCCGTCGCGGCCAGTTCGACGAGGCCGAGGCCAAGGCTCATCAGTCCCTGGAGATCTGGGGCAACTCGGACAACCTGGATCAGGTCGCCGACGCCCATTTCGACCTGGCGGACGTCCTGCGGCTCGCCGGCCGTGCGGCGGAAGCGCCGCAGGAGCTCAGGATCGCGCTCAATCTCTATAACCGAAAGGAGCATCTGGCCGGCGCCCGACAGGCACGCGAGGCTCTTGCCCGGCTTGGCGTAGAGGACCAGCCTCTGAATTCCGGGTCCTAGGGGACGAGGACCAGTCTTCCGGGGACCTGGCCGGCGGCCAACCGGTCGTGGGCGGCCGCGGCCTCGGCCAGCGGCATCTGCTCTACCGTCCAGCGCAGGCTGTGGCGACGGGCGAGCTGGACGACGTCGCGCAGGTCGTCGTGCGATCCCCACGAGGTCGTGGTCAGCGACGCCTCGGGCGGCAAGGCCTCGAACGAGAACCCGAGCTCACCGCCGGCCTCGCCGACGAGGGACACCAGGCCCCCGGGGGCCACGAACCGCGCGGCCAGGGCCAGCGTCTCGTCCGACCCCACGAAGTCGAACACCACGTCGGCATGCCCGCCCAGCCCGGTGAAGATCAGCTCCACTTCGCCGGAGAGGAATGCGACATCTGCACCCAGCTCGGCAGCGGCCTGGACCTTGTCGGGGTCGATCTCGCGCACGCCGACGCGGACGTCCGGCAGTCGGCGGACGTACTGGAGCGCGAACTGGCCGACGCCGCCCAGACCGATGAGCAGGGCACGGGACCCCTCCGCCAGCCACGGCGCGGCGCGGCGGACAGCCCGGAAAGAGGTGACGCCTGCGTCCGCCAGGGGAGCGGCGTCCGCCGGCTCGAGCTTGCCAAGCGAGACGAGGTGGCGGGGATGGGGAACGAGCAGGTACTCGGCATACCCTCCATCGACCTGGAACCCCGGTGCGCGGCTGAACTCGCACCGCTGCTCCTCTCCGCGGCGGCACTCGGCGCACTCGCCACAGCCCCAT
>DATFEC010000220.1:0-2892 GCA_035251655.1 Candidatus Limnocylindria bacterium
GGTCGGCGACCTATCGCGCTACCCGGACCGCGACACCCTGAAGGCCGCCTACCGAGGGGCGCACCCGGAGCGCTCGGAGAACCACGTCAGCACCCAGGTCGCGCAGCTGTGGGCGTTCGCGGTGCGGATGCAGGTCGGCGACCTCGTGGTCGTGCCCTTCCTGGGACAGCCGGACATCGCGATCGGCGAGATTCGGGGTCCCTACCGATGGCTCGCCGATGGCGAGCCGGACATGCCCCACGTCCGGGACGTGACATGGCACGTCACCGACCTGCCACGGATCGCGTTCGACCCGGACCTGCTCTACTCGTTCGGCGGCTCGGTGACGGTCTGCTCGGTCAAACGGAACGATGCGGAGCGGCGGGTACGGGCGATGATCTCGGCGGACGACGCCGATTAGACCTCGGCCATCTCTTCACGCGGCTCGTTGGCAGCCAGAAACTCACGCACGGCCAGCATGAACGCGTCCCGGTCCTCGATGAATGGGAAATGGCTGCCACCGGGAATGATGGTCAGCTGCGCACCAGGAATCCGATCCGCGATGAGTCGTGACGATTCCAGGGGGATCGGGTCATTCTCGCCGTGGACCACCAGGGTTGGGCAGGTGATCTCGAGCAGCCGCTCCTGTGGGTCCTGAGCGGGTAGGGTGGCCACGAGGGTCTCCTCGTAGTCGGCGACGTTCGCCGCGGTGATGTCGGTGAACCCAAGGTCGATCGTCGAGATCGTGCGTCGATCCCGGAAGAACGGCGAGTAGATGTTCAGGATGAGCTCCTCCATCGCCTTCGGCTCGCGAGCCTCGAAGGCCGCCGACGTCTGAATGCGCTGCATGTCCGCTTCATCGTCCGGGGTGCGCTGGGCCTGCATCGCCCTCCACAGGCCCACGGCCAGCTCCTTGGTGAGGGGCGGGCCCACGTCGACCAGGACCAGGGATTGGACCCGCGCCGGATGCGCAGCCGCGTAGAGGTAGGCAACGTGGCCACCCAGTGAGTGCCCGACCAGGCTGAACCGCTCGATGCCGAGCGCCTCGCGGAGACCCTCGAGGTCCTCGATCGCACCGGCTAGGGTGAGCTGGGAGGGATCGCCAAGGTCCGTCCGACCACTGCCGCGCGCATCGAAGTAGATGAGCTCACGTTCGTCGGACAGCGCGTCGAAGTCGCGAAGGTAGGTATGGCCCAACTGGGGGCCACCACAGATCACCAGCGGACTGCCGCGCCCCACCCGAACCACGTGGACGTCGATATCGCGCGCCCTGACGGTCTGGCCCGGGGCATCCATGGCTACCTCCACCGGTACGGATCCCCTCATATACGCCAGCAGGCTATCCCACCCCGCTCAGACGATTTCCATCTCCTCGCGCGATTCGTTGGGATCCAGGGTCAGCGCCGCGGAGTTGATGCAGTAGCGCAGCCCGGTCGGCCGCGGGCCGTCGTTGAAGACGTGGCCTAGGTGGCCGCCGCAGGTCGCGCAGTTGACCTCGGTGCGGGTCATGAAGAACGAGCGATCGGTTTCCTCATCCACCGCCTCGGCAGCCGCCGGCTGGTAGAACGAGGGCCAGCCGGTCCCCGACTCGAACTTTGTATCGGACGCGAACAGCTCCGCGCCGCAGCCCGCGCATCGGTAGACACCGGACCGGTGGTCGTTCAACAGCTCGCCGCTGAACGGGCGCTCAGTGCCCTTTTCGCGGAGGACGTGGTACTGCTGAGGCGTCAGCTCAGCCCGCCATTCGGCTTCGGACTTGGTGACCTTGCTTGTCATGCGGCAACTGTACGCCGGACGTGCGTTGCGAGCCCGCCCGGCAGTGGCGCATCCTTGGCCACGTGCCGTTCTTCATGGATCGCCACGAGTTCTCGGGTCTCACGGCCACGGACGCCGCCGACATGCACCGTAAGGACATGGAGATCCAGGATCGATTCGGCGTCCAGCTCATCACCTACTGGTTCGACTATGACCGCCAGACCGCGTTCTGCCTGGCGAAGGCGGAGACCGGCGATGCGCTGCGGGAGCTTCATCGAGAGGCGCACGGCGGCATCCCGCACCAGATCATCGAGGTCGACCCGCGAACCGTGGAGCGGTTCATGGGCGGCATCACCGAGCACCCGCTGGGCGAGGCCTACGTCGAGACCGCGTTTCGGACCATCCTCTTCACCGATCTCGAGGGTTCCACGGACCTGACCCAGCGGCTGGGCGATTCACGGGCCATGGCCGTTGTGCGAGCCCACGACCAGATCGTGCGGGATGCCATCGGTCGCTACGGCGGCTCGGAGGTCAAGCACACCGGCGACGGGATGATGGCCGCCTTTGTATCGGTCGCCGGCGCAATCGAAAGCGCGGTCGAAATCCAACGGCGGTTTGCCACCGATGGCGGCGAAGCCGTCCCGCTCCGCATCCGGATCGGGCTGTCGGCGGGCGAGCCGGTCAGTGAGGGCGACGACTTCTTCGGTGCGGCCGTCCAGCTGGCCGCTCGCCTCACGGATATGGCCGAGCCCGGCACGGTGCTTGTCTCGAGCGCCGTCCGCGATCTCGCGATGGGCAAGGGGTTCGTCTTCCTGAAGCGCGGGACCCTTCGGCCGAAGGGCTTCACTGAGCCGGTCCAGGCCTACGAGGTCGTCTGGCAGGAGCCGACTGCTGGGCCTGCCCCAGCCGCCACCGGCTGACCATGGACGACCCCTCCCTGGTCGAGGAACAGATCCGCTACTACCGCGGGCGGGCTGCGGAATACGATGCCACATCGACGGCGCCCGATGATCTTTTCGGACCGGACCTCGACCGAGTTCGCAACGCGATCCGCGAGTTCCATCCCCGGGGTCGGGTCCTCGAGCTGGCTGCCGGCACCGGGCTGTGGACCGGCCTCCTGGCCGAGCTCGCGGACGAGCTGACCGCGGTCGACGCCGC
>DATFEC010000084.1:0-5117 GCA_035251655.1 Candidatus Limnocylindria bacterium
CGAGCTCACCCGGCTGGCCGAGCGCAACCGGCTGGCGGAGGTGTCGTTCCTCGGCGCCGGCGCCTATCGGCGGCTGATCCCGGCCGTCGTCGACGAGGTCGTCGGCCGAGCCGAGTTCGCGACCGCGTATACCCCGTACCAACCGGAGGTCAGCCAGGGCACGCTCCAGGCGATCTACGAGTTCCAGACCCTGATCTGCGAGCTGACCGCCATGGAGGTCGCGAGCGCCAGCCACTACGACGGGGCCACGGCGACCGCCGAGGCCGCACTCATGGCCTGCCGGCTCACGGGTCGCAACCGCGTCGCGGTGTCCAGCGCGGTCCATCCCCAGGTTCGGCGCGTGCTGGCCACCTATTGCTCGGGCCCGGGGGTCGAGGTCGTGGAGATCCGGGCGGACCTGGCCGAGGGCGGCAGCGGATTGACCGATGTCGAGGCCGCCCGCCGGGCATCCACCGACGACGTGGCCTGCGTCGTCGTCCAGCAGCCGAACTTCTTCGGCGGCATCGAGCCGATGGCCGAGCTGGCGGATGCCGCGCATGCGGCGGGCGGCCTGTTCGTGACCTTCGTCGACCCGGTGAGCCTCGCCGTGCTCGAGGCGCCGGGCCGCTACGGAGCCGACATCGTGACCGCGGAAGGGCAGCAGCTCGGCATTCCGCTGTCGTTCGGCGGCCCGTACCTCGGGCTGATGGCCGCCCGGATGGATGCCGTGCGCCAGATGCCGGGCCGTCTGGCAGGGGCCACCCGCGACGCCGAAGGGCGGCGGGGGTACGTCCTCACCCTGCAGGCCCGCGAGCAGCACATCCGTCGCGAGAAGGCGGCCAGCAACATCTGCACCAACCAGGCGCTGTGCGCCCTCGCCGCGACCGCCTACCTCGCCGCGGTCGGCCCCGACGGCCTCCGCGAAGTGGCGGAGCGTTCCGCCACCCAGGCCCGATACCTCGTCTCCACCCTGGAGGGCGCCGGGCTGGCCAAGCGCCGCTTCAGCGCGCCGTATCTGAACGAGGTCACGCTGCAGGTCCCCGACGCGCCGCGTCGCCACGCGGCGCTCGTCGAGCAGGGGATCGTGGCAGGCCTCGTCGTCGCCCCGGAATATCCCGAGCTGCATGACTCGCTCGTGGTCGCCGCCACCGAGCTGACCAGCGACCGCGATGTCGGGCGCCTCGCGGAAGCGCTCGAGGGCACCCGGTGAGCGCGGTCGAGTCGAGGACCGCGCCGGACGCTTCCGGACGCGGCGCCGCGTTCCACTCTCCGGTGGCCGGGGGCGCCGTGCGAGTGGTGGAACCCACGCTCTTCGAGCGGTCTCGGCCCGGCCGGCGGGCGGTGCGCTTCCCGGCTCCTTCGGATGCGGCCCGGGAAGCCGCCGCGAACCAGCCGCCGATCCCGGAGGCGGCTCGGCGCAGCCAGGCGCCGCGCCTGCCGGAGGTCAGCGAGCTCGAGCTGGTCCGTCATTTCAACCGCCTGAGCCGGCTGAACCACGCCATCGACATCGACTTCTACCCGCTCGGCTCGTGCACGATGAAGTACAACCCCAAGCTGAACGAATGGGCCGCCCGCCTGCCGGGCCTGGCCGGCTCCCATCCGCTCGACCCGGGTGCCATGAGCCAGGGAAGCCTCGAGCTCCAGTGGCTGCTCGCCGAGCTGCTGCGCGAGATCGGCGGATTCGCGGCGGTCAGCCTCCAGCCCGCCGCCGGAGCCCACGGCGAGCTGACCGGCATGCTGATGACTCGCGCCTACCACCGCTCCCGCGGAGAGGGCGAACAGCGACGGGTGGTCATCGTCCCCGACAGCGCCCACGGCACCAATCCAGCCACCGCAACCATGGTCGGCTACTCGACCCGCACGGTGCCGTCCAACGCCCATGGGGGGATCGACCTCGCCGCCCTTCGCGGGGCGCTGGGTCCGGACACCGCCGCCCTGATGCTCACCAACCCGAGCACGCTCGGGATCTTCGAGGATCAGATCGACGACGTGCTCGCAGCGGTCCACCAGGCGGGTGCCATCGCGTACATGGACGGCGCCAACCTGAACGCGATCCTCGGCCGGTTCCGCGCCGGGGAGGCGGGATTCGACGTCATGCACTTCAACCTGCACAAGACGTTCAGCACGCCACACGGCGGCGGGGGACCGGGGGCCGGCCCGGTCGGCGTGAGTGAGCGCCTCGCGCCATTCCTGCCCGCGCCGTTGCCGCGGCTGGTGGAGGGGGACCCGGCCACCGTCCGGGCCAACGCCTGGCAGGGGAGGTCCACGCCCGGAGCCCGGTTCGAGCTCGAGGCGCCCGGATCACGACCGACCGCCATCGGTCAGCTGCGCACGTTCGGCGGGAACTTCGGGATGCACGTCCGCGCCTACGCCTACATCCGGGCCAACGGGGGTGAGGGGCTGCGCCAGGTGACCGACGACGCCGTGCTTGCCGCGAACTACCTCCGGGTCAGCCTGGATGACGACTACGACCTTCCCTTCGACCGGGTGTGCAAGCACGAAGTCGTCTTCAGCGCGCGGCGACAGAAGCGGGAGTCCGGCGTGTCGGCGCTCGACATCGCGAAAGCCATCCTCGACGAGGGCATCCACCCGCCGACGATCTACTTCCCGCTCATCGTCGAGGAGGCGCTGATGATCGAGCCCACCGAGACCGAGACCCGCGAGACGCTCGACCGGTTCATCGGCGTCATGCGCGACATCGCGGCGCGGGCGGCCCGTGATCCGGAAGCGGTTCGCGCCGCCCCCACGACGACCCCGGTCGGCCGTCTGGACGAGGCCACTGCCGCGCGCCAGCCCGACCTGCGCTGGAACTTCCCGAACGCGGATCGAACCGACTCGCCGGACGGCGCGTAGTATCTGCACCCATCCACGCAGAAAGGGCGAACACGGCAACGTGACCGAGTCGGAGACGGGCCTCGTCGAGCGCATGCAGTCCGGGGACCTGCAGGCCTTCGAGGAGTTCTTCGTGACCTACCAGCGGCCGGTCTACCTCACCGCGCTGGCCATCACCCGAGACCCGTTCCTGGCCGAGGAGATCCTCCAGGACTGCTTCGTCAAGGCCTATCGCGTTCGCCACCGGCTGCGGACCGATGTATCACCGCTGCCCTGGCTGCAGCGGGTGTGCACCAACCTGTGCTACAGCCGCCTCTCGCGTCGCCGCGCGCCGCTCGAGCCGCTGACCGATCTCATCGGCAACCTCGCGCCGGACCTCTCGGCCCGCCCGGACGAGGTCGTCGAGTCGCGGGAGATCGTCGACGTCCTGCAGCAGGGGATCGACGCCCTGCCGCCGAAGCAGCAGACCGCGATCATCCTGTACTACCTCCACGGCTACAGCCTGGCGGAGGCCGCCGAGATTGCCGGGTGCCAGGTCGGCACCATGAAGTCGCGCATCCACTACGCCCTGCGCGCGCTCCGCGTGCTGCTGCCCGTCGCTCGACGCACCCCGATTCGTGGGCCCCGGCGCCTCGCCGACGAGCGGAGGGCATGACCGTGCGCTGCGAGCGAATTGCCCGAGAGGTCATCGAGTTCTTCCGGTTCGGCGACCTCGACGCCCGCTCAGCGCCGCACCTGGCCCACCTCGCGGTGTGCATCGACTGCCGCGAAGCGGTGGGCCTGGATCGAACGCTGGTGATGCAGCTTCAGCGGGCGCTCGCCGCGCGGGTCGATGGCCACGCCGCATCTCCGGGCGCCTGGATCGAGATCCGCCGCCGGGCGCTCGAGCCCGAGGCCCCGACCCTGCTGGGCCGGCTGCTGCCGGTCCTCCGCCTGGCACCGGTCGGCGCCACCGCGATCGTCGTTCTCGCCCTGCTCGTCGCCCCGAACCTGAACCCGTTCCGGGTGCAACCGCACCTCGCCGCCGGCGAGCCGACCTGGCGGATCCTCGAGGAGGTGGAGGCGATGGATGTCGCCGACGGCGTGCAGGCGCGCTGGTGGCTCCGCTACATCACCGTCTCCGCGCCGCACACCGGGGCGGTCGCCACATTCGACCGCTGGGAGCTCGTTTCCACCAGCGCGCTGGTTGGCGGCCACAGCCGGTAACGCTCCGATCTCATGAACTTCGCGCGTCACGGGGGAGTATTCGTAGTGGAACCTAGGTTCCACTGGGTGGGCGTGCGTCGCTGACCGTTCCTTGACAGCGACTAATTGGGCGGGCCATGATCCCGAGGTCCGCCGCGGCGCTGCCCACGGCTCATGCCGAACGCCCGGAGTGCGAAAAGAGGGTAGGGAGGAGAGGAGGGCCACCCGAGCGACGTATCGGACCGAGCGCCGCTACTCGCGGCTTTTCCCCAACGCCACATAGGCGAAAGGATTGGTGTATGTATATTCGAAAGGCGATGGGCGCCGGCCTGGTGCTCATGCTTGTGCTGGCAGCGTGCCAGCCATCCGCCTCGGAGTCCCCAAGCGGGAGCGAGGCCCCCGCCAGCGAGGCGCCGGCGGCTGAGCAGGTTCTGCGGGTTACTCTCGGGACAGAGCCTCCGACGCTCGACCCGAACCTGGCGACCGACAGCGAGTCGGTCAACGTCCTGCGTCAGATCACCCACCCGCTGGTGTACTTCGACGCGGACCTCAACATCGCCCCCGGTATCGCTGACATTCCCGAGATCAGCGAAGACGGCATGACCATCACCTACACCCTGCGAGAAGGCTTCTCGTACTCTGATGGCGAGCCGATCGTAGCCGGCGACTTCGTCTACAGCTGGAAGCGCCTGATCGACCCGCGCACGGCGTCCGAGTACTCCTACGTGCTCGACGCGGTCGCCAACGGGGCCGAGATCCGCAGCGCGGATCCGGCGACGGATGACATCGACGCCATGCTCGAAGAGTTCGGCGTTGCTGCTCCTGACGACCAGACCTTCGTCGTCACGCTTGGCGCTCCGGCCACCTGGTTCGTCTACGTGTCAACCATGTGGCTGACCGTCCCGCTTCGCGAGGACATGCAGTTCACCGAGGCCGAGGGCTACATCGCCTCCGGTCCGATGATGCTCGAAGAGTGGAATCACGGCGCGTCCGTCCACGTTGTGCCCAACCCGGGCTGGGGCGGCGATCCGGTCACACTCGAGCGGATCGAATACTCGGTCATCGCAGACTCCTCGGTTGAGCTCGCGGCCTACGAAGCCGGCGATCTCGACCTCGCCGCG
>DATFEC010000136.1:0-12324 GCA_035251655.1 Candidatus Limnocylindria bacterium
GCGCCTCGAGACCTTGCGGGACGCGGACTGGATCGTCCTGGACGAGGTGAAGGCGGCCGGCCTCTACGGGGAGCTGTGGCAGTCCTTTGCGATCCTGACCCCGATCGACACCGTGGGGGTCATGGGTGACGGCCGCACCTATGCGAACGTGGTCGCGATCCGGGCGGTGACGTCCGACGACGGCATGACCGCCGACTGGGCCCGCCTGCCGTATGACCTGCTGGCCCGGATCAGCGCCCGGATCGTCAACGAGGTGGCGGGCGTGAACCGCGTCGTCTACGACATCAGTAGCAAGCCGCCGGCCACCATCGAGTGGGAGTAAGCCCTCGCGCTACCGCTCGAAGCGCCAGAGGCGTCCAAATTCGGTCGACGTCGTCCACAGCGATCCAAAGGCGCCGCTGAGCGTTCCGCCGGCGTAGCTGCCGGTCACGATTCGATCGACTTGTCCGGTCGAGGTGTCGATCCGTGCCAGGAATGGATCCTGGCCGCGGACCCATACCCCAAAATCGTCCCCAAAGATGTCTCCCTCGTGCGGTGCTCGGCCCGTGGGGCCAAGGAGTGTCACCGCTGCGGTGTCGGGGTCGATGCGCGCCACGACCGGATCGTCCGGGCCAGGCGAATCAGCCTGGCGGTCGCCATACAGGAGCACCCACAGGCTGCCGGCGCCGGCGGTGACGATGAACGGCGAGGGGAGGCCTGAAACGTGCTCGGTCACCTCGTGGGTGGTCAGATCGATCCGGAGCAGGATCCCCGACGGCATGGCGGTCGCCCACAGCGCGTCGTATCCGTATGCCAGGTTCGTGCCCGAACGGCCCAGCGGGAGGGTATCGGTCACCTCGTTGGTGGCGGGGTCAATGCGGACGACGCTGTCGGCGGCGATCGCCCCGCTGAGCGCCCAGATCGCGTCCGGGGTGACCGCCGGCCGGGAATAGACCTGAGGCGACGGATACGAGATCTCGGCTGCGATTGCGTTGGTGGCCGGATCGATCCGGACCATGCCGTCGTCGACGCAGGCCCAGATCGAGTCAAACCCAGAGTCCATGCCCTGGCAGAAGCGGCCGGGGATCTCCACCCGCGCCTGCTCCGCTCCAGTCTCGGGATCGATCCGATAGATGAGCGGCGCGGAACCGCCGGTTCGCAGCGGACCATCCGGCGCGAGGACCCAGAGCGATCCGGCCGCCTCGGTCGGCCAATCGGGGCCACCTTCCAGTCGGACCTCGAGCGTGGCCGCATCCTCCACCGCCGTCGCCGGTAGACTCGACCCGGCGGCAGACGGGGCGATGCTGGGCGACGACGGTGGTTCGGAAGAGTCCGCCGAACCGCTGGGTGAAGCACTCGCCGTGCAGGCGGAGAGCAGGAACAGGACGGCGATCAGCAGGCGCATTCGGGGATCAGGCACGCGACTCCTCCATCGGCGTGCCGATCCGCTGTGGGTCGAGCGGACACCTCGCCGGGGCGATCTGGCCGGCACCCTACACCAGCAGCCGAGCATGGTTCGACCGAATCCGCCGTAGGATGCGCGGACCGATGTCCTCGTGGTTCGACAAGCTGCTCGAAGAGATGCAGCGACGGCAGCTCGAGCAGGACCGCGCCCGCGAGGGCCGGCCGCTCCCGCCGCGCCCCCCCGTCGGGCCGCCGGAGGAGCAGATCCCCGACGACGAAGACGAAGACGCCGGGGGTGACGGCCCGCCACCGCCTCGCCGCCTGCGGCCGCGCCGAGGCCGTCCGGAGCGATCGCCGGGCAACTGGCTCCGGCCGGCCCTGTTCCTGCTCGGGGCCTTCATCCTGATCCAGGTCCTCGGCGGCCTGGTGGAGCTGCTCACGGACCTGGCCTGGTACGACTCCCTGGGTCGACGGGACGTGCTGCTGACCCGCTTCGTCGCCCATCTGGGCTGGTTCGTCGTCGGGTTCGCACTGTTTGCGGTCCCAGCCCTGCTGAGCCTGTGGGTCGCGCGGCGGCTTGGTCCTCAGGTCCCGATTCGGCGCGTCGGTCCGGTCGAGGTGCCCGATCTGTCGGGGCCAGCCGCCGTCATCCTCTTCGGCCTGGCGCTGGTCGGCGGGCTCGTCAGCGGCCTGGCCTGGGGCGGCAACTGGCCGACCCTCCTCCTGTTCTTCAACGGCGGGCCGTTCGGGGCTACCGACGCGGCCTTCGGCCGCGACATCGGCTTCTACGTCTTCGACCTTGCCTTCTGGCGCTTCGTCCAGGGCTGGGTCGTCATCGCGCTGGCTGTGATCATCGTGCTGACGCTCGGCGCGTACGCGGTGGCCGCCACGCGCTGGCAGTTCCATCTCACGGCACCAGTTCGGGCTCACCTCAGCCTACTCGGTGCCGCACTCCTCCTGACCATCGCCGCCGGCTACCAGCTGGATTCCGCGGAGCTCGTGTATTCAACGCGGGGGATCGGCGGCACGGTCCAGGCGGCGATGTACACCGACTTGAACGCGCAGGCGCCTGCCTACGTCATTCTGACCATCGTCGCGGTGGTGTCGGCCGGGCTCCTGCTGGCGAACATCTGGTTCCGCACCCTGTGGCTCATCGGCCTGGCGGCCGGCGCGTGGCTGGTCCTCTCGATCGTCGTCGGCGGCTTCTACCCGGGCGTCGTCCAGCGTTTCAGCGTGGAGCCAAACGAGCTGGAGCGGGAGCGAGTCTTTCTCGAGCGACACCTGGCTGCGACCCGGGCCGCCTTCGACCTTGACGCGATCGAGGAGCGGGACTTCACCGGCGAGCAACGGCCGACGCGGGCCCTGTTCGAGGAGAACCAGGAGACGCTCGACAACCTGCGCCTGTGGGACTACCGGCCCCTGCTGGTTACCTTCGGCCAGCAGCAGATCCTGCGCCAGTACTACAACTTCCTCGACGTCGACATCGACCGCTACCTGATCGATGACGCGGAGCGCCAGATCATGCTGTCGGGGCGCGAGATCGAGATCGACCGCCTGGCCGATGCCGCCCGGACATGGACCAACGAGCGGCTGGTGTTCACCCATGGCTACGGCATCACCGCCGTCCGCTCGAACGCGATCACGCCCGAGGGTCAGCCGGATTACCTGATCAGTGGCATCAATCGGAACCCGGACCTGCCGCTTGGCGAGCCGCGCATCTACTTCGGCGAGGCCACGACCGAGTACGTCGTGGTCCGGACCCGGACCCTGGAGTTCGACTTCCCGCTGGGCGATGAGGGCGGCGAGACGACGGCCTGGACCGGCGAAACCGGGGTGGCGGTTGACAACGTCCTGTCCCGGCTCCTGTTTGCCATCCGCTTTGGCGACCTGAACCTGTTCATCAGCGACCAGCTGACCAGCGAGTCCGCGATCCTGTTCCGGCGCGACATCCGGGTCCGCGTCCCCGAGCTGGCGCCATTCCTCGAGTACGACCGCGACCCGTACCTCGTCAACGCCGACGGGCGGCTGGTATGGATGTGGGACGCTTACACGACCACCGATCGCTATCCGAACGCCCAGCCTCTCCCCATCGAGACCGAGTTCCCCGGCCAGAACTACGTCCGCAACGCGGTGAAGGTGGTGGTCGACGCGTACACCGGCGACGTGCGCTTCTACGTGACCGATGCCGACGAGCCGATCATCGCGGCGTGGTCCGCGATCTTCCCAGGCCTGTTCGAGCCGATCTCGGAGATGCCCGAGTCGCTGGTCGCCCATCTGCGCTACCCGGAGGACCTGTTCACCGCCCAGAACACCGCGTACCTGCTGTACCACCTTGCGCCGACTGAGTCGGGCGCCGGCACCTTCTACAACCAGGACGACCGGTGGGCGATTCCGACCCAGGTCTCGGACGTCTCCGGCGAGGGCGGGCCGGTCGAGCCGTACTACGTGATCATGAAGGTCCCCGGCGAGGAGACCAGCGAGTTCGTCCTCATCCAGCCGATGGTGGCGGCCAATCGGCCGAACATGATCGCGTGGGTCGCCGCCAGGATGGATCCCGGCGTGTACGGCGACCGGATCGAGTTCCGCTTCCCGGTCGACACCACGACGCTTGGACCGGCTCAGGTTCAGGCCCGCATCAACCAGGACTCCCGGATCAGTGCCCAGTTCACCCTATGGAGCCAGGCAGGATCCGACGTCGTCCGCGGGGACCTGCTGGTCCTGCCCATGGGCGACTCCATCCTCTACGTCGAGCCGATCTACCTGCGGTCCACCCAATCCAGCTTCCCCGAGTTCAAGCGCGTGATCCTGGCGGACCAGACCCGGATCGCGTTCGCGGAGACGATCGAGGAGGGTCTCCGCCAGATTCTCGGCGAGTCCGAGATTCCCCCGCCTGAAGGCGGCGGGGGTGGCGGGGGCGGTGGCGGGGGCGGCGAGCTGCCCGACGACGTGACGGAGTTGGTGATCCTCGCCCAGGAGCTGTACGCCGACGCTCAGGCCGCGTTGGCGGCCGGCGACCTCGGCGCTTACCAGGACGCGGTCGACGAGCTGGGACGCGTCCTCGAACGAATTGCCGAGCTGACCGGGGTCAGCCCGCTGCCCTCCGCCGCTCCATCGTCCTCGCCCTAGGTCTGCCCTGCGAATGGTCCGCTGGCTGTCCGGAGGGCTGGCCGCGGCACGCGTCGCCAGCGACCGGGCGGAACTGTGGTTCCCCGGCGCGCTCATCTCGTTTGCTGCCGCCGGTTGGCTGGTCCTGCTTCTGACCATCGCCCCGGATCCCGATGCGGCCGGCGCCGCGGGTCTGGGCATGCAGCTCATGGCCAGCCCGTGGTGGCCGTGGAATGTGGTCGTCCTCGGCCTGGCCATCGTCTCGGGCCTGGCCACGATCCTGCTTGCCGTCGCCTTCGGTGAGGTGACGCTCATGATGGGCCTCTCCGATCCCGCCAGGGCCGGAACGCCACCCACCGTCCCTCGGGCGATGGCGGTGCTCACCGTCGCTGCCTTGCCGGCGCTGGCCGCGGCGCTGATCCTGGGCTCGCTTGCCGCTCCGGGGGCCGTTCACGCGGTCCTCGGGTCCGACCCCGCCGGACCGGCATCAGCGCGCCTGCTGGAAGCCACGTGGCCCTACCTCTTCGCGCTCGCGGTCGTCATCGTCGTCGTCCAGGCGGTCGGGGCAGCGAGCCTCCGGCAACCGGGGTGGCAGGGCATGACGACGGCTCGGCGCCGCGGCCACCGACTCATCCCTCAGGCGGCTGTCACCTTCGGCGCCTTCATCGGCGCCCAGGCACTGACCGGCGTCATGCTCGGGGTCCTCTGGCACCCGCTCGCCGGCCGGCTGGCGGATGGTGGCCTCGCCCAGCCGACGACCGTCATCCTGCTGCTAGGCTTCGTCTGGATCTGGCTGGTGCTCGTCATCATCTGCGGCGTGGTGCAGGTTTGGACGTCGGCCTGGTGGCAGGCCGAGCTGGGCGCCGGACCCAGACCCGAGTCGATGGAGGACGCCCCGTGACCGAGGCCCAGGTCTGTCGGCGATGCGGGACCGAGAACCGGCCCGGTGTGTCGTTCTGCGAAAGTTGCGGCCAGCGGCTGGTGGCCGCCGAAGACGCGACCCTGGCGCGGCCCACGACGGCCCCCGAGGCCGGGCCTTGCCCGCGGTGCGGCGCGACCAACCGATCCGGCTCGGCGTTCTGCTCCGAGTGCGGGTTCAACATCAGGCCCGCGGTGGCGGCCGCCGGCGCGCCGCTTGCCGTGTCGCCGCCCACGACTCCGTCTTCCGCTCCGGTCCTCGCTTCGCGTCCGGCGCGCGCGTGGTTGGGTCCCCTCGTGCTCCTCGTGGCCGCCGTCGGGATGGCCACGGCCTGGGTGCTGCCGTTCGCGGTGGGAGCGGGCTCCCTGGCCGAGCAGGCGCTCGGGCCCGATGGGTACGGGCTGGCCTTCTGGACCGGTTATCCGGACGATTCTGGCCTGCTCGAGGCCGCCTACTTCGGGCTTGCCGCGCCGCTGCCTATCCTCGTTGGCTTAATGCTGCTCCTCGCCGCCGTTGGTGTCGTGCGCGCCGTTCCCGGTCGCGTCCAGCGGGTCGGGCTCGGCATCGTCCTGGCCTGGTGCGCGGCATTCGCGATCCTGTTCGTAGTGTTCGAGGTCGGTTCGGCGCTTGGTGACGATCTCATCGGCCTGCTCCGCAGCCTGTCCCCGGCCGGGCTGATCGGCTTCCTGTCCGGCGTGATCGGCTCAATCGGCAGCGTCACCCGCCTCGCCGGAGGCTGAGCGAAGCTGTCGCGGTGCCCTGCGGAATCGCAGGCTCGGCGCTAGCCGGTCTGTTCTGCCGAGAGGAGGGCGGACCCGCTCGACGGCCCCTCCGGGTCCGGAGCAGATCGGGCACGCGACCCACCGCGGCTCTTGCGGGAGTCGGAAGCCGGCAGGGTCGGCTCCTCTGGCGGCTGCAACGCGTGAAGGAGCGCGGCAGCCTGGGGATCGGCCGCCTCGAGGCCACCCTCCGCATGGTCGTGGAGACGCCGGATCTCCTCCAGCCCGTCGGAGGGCACCTGCTCCCCGAAGATGGCGATGAAGACCTCGACCACGGTGGGATCGAACTGGGTCGAGGCGTGTCGTCTGAGCTCGGTCAGCGCCTGGGCGTGGGTGAGCGCCGACTTGTACGGCCGTTCGTGGACCATGGCGTGGTACGCGTCGGCCACGGCCACGATCCGGGCGCCCAGCGGGATCTCTTCGCCGCGTAGGCCGTGCGGATAGCCGGTGCCGTCGAAGCGCTCGTGGTGATGGAGGACGATCGGCACGGCGTCCCGCATGCTGGTTGCCTGCTCGAGGATGACCTGACCGATCCGCGGATGCTCGCCGACGACCTGCCATTCGACATCGGTCAGTGACGACGGCTTGTCGAGGATCTCGCCGGGCAGGGCGAGCTTGCCGAGGTCGTGGAGGAGGGCGGCGACCCGAATCCGATCCAGCTCCACCCGGGAGAGGCCCATGTGCAGGGCGACCCCGATGGAGAGCGCCGCGATCATGTCCGATGGACGGCCACGGTGGTGCGGCTGCGGGGCCAGGACCGATGCCAGCGCCCGAGCGGCGCTGGCGCTCGCCCACCGACCGATGGCGGCAGCCGCGTCACGCCGTTCCGGGGTGATCACCGCGCGCCGGATGACCGACTCATCGGTCACGCTGCCGAACAGGAAGCTCCGGTTGCGTCCCTCGGATTTCGCGACGTACATCGCGGCGTCAGCCGCGTCGACCAGCCGGTCGACCTGGAGCTCGGTGCTGTGACCACCCGCCACGCCGATGCTGATCGTGGCATCCACCAGCACCCCGGAGGCGACGCTGAGCGGGCGGCGCATGACCATCTCGCGGAGCTCCTCCGCCAACACGTAGGCGTCCTCCGGGGTGGTCTCGGGCAGGATGAGCATGAACTCCTCCCCGCCGTACCGCCCGAAGATGTCGCTCGCCCGGATGCTCCGCGTGATCAGCCCCGCGAGCTGCTGAAGGACCGCGTCCCCGACCCGATGGCCGTAGGTGTCATTGATCGCCTTGAAGCGGTCGATGTCCATGAACGCGACCGACATCGGCTTGGAGTGACGCGTCGCGCGCTCGACCTCGCCGGCCAGCGTCCGCAGCAGCGATTCGCGGTTGGGAATGCCGGTCAGCCGGTCGCGGGTCGCCTGCGCCTCCGCCATCGCGAACGTGCCCGCCGCCCGGTTGAACGCTCGGGCCAGGCGTCGCTCGGCCGGCACGCCGGACTCGCGAAGCACGATCGGGGCGCCCTCGTCCACCGTCCGCTCGAGGTCCCTCGCGAGCCGCGACAGGCGGAGGGCGAAGTAGAACCACGTCGTCAAGGCCATCGCGGAGGCACCCAGACCGATGGCCAGCCCAACGAGCCCAACCGTGTAGCCTCGGGCTCCCGGAGGCTGGTGGACGAGCATCGCCCCGAGCAGGGTGAGGCAGACGGCGGCCACGACCGGATACAGGAATCCGAGCAGCCGTAGGAGCCAGAGCAAGGCTTCCTCCAGGACGGATAATGAGTTCGGCGACAGTCTCGCCGAGACCCGCCCGGGGGGCCATGGCCTGATCGTCCGCCCGGTGCGACTCGCGGTTGCGGCGAAGCGCGAATCAGGCCGGAGTGCGGTCCGGTGCAGTACCCGCCCCGGACCTCCAGCGGGCTTCCTGGCCGCCGGAACGGGGGTTTCAGACCCATCTGCTAGGATGACCGCCGCGCTTCGTGCCGGCTGGCACGAATTCACGGAGTGAGGCACATCGCGAATGGAAGGTCTGCCGGATCCGGGCCAGATCTGGAGCGACTTCACCAGCAACCCGGTCGTGCAGCTCGCGGCGACTCTGATCGTCGTGTACGTCGTGATGCTCTGGCTGGGCACCGCCTACTGGGCCTTCCGCGACATGCAGGCCCGGACCGAGAACCCGATCCTGCCCTACTTCGCCTCCGCCCTGATCATCTTCTTCACCCCGCTCGTCTTCCTGTTCGCGTGGCTGATGTACATCATCATCCGACCCCGCGAGACGATGGCCGAGGTCTACGAGCGGTCTCTCGCCGAGGAGTCGCTCCTGGCCGAGATGGAGAAGCACCGCAACTGCCCGACCTGCCGGGCTCGGGTGTCCGAGGACTGGATCGTCTGCCCCAACTGCCGGACCCGGCTCCATCGCATCTGCCCCGCTTGCCAGCGCCTGACCGAGCCGGCATGGTCGATCTGCGCGTTCTGTGGCACGGAGCTGCCGACTCGTACTCGACCGGCCGCCGTGCCCGCCCCGGTCGCGGCCGCGACCACCGAACGGCCTGAGTACGGCCACGAGAAGGGCGCCGTCCCGCAGGCGGCGCACAACCCCTGACCGACGCGGCCGACGCCCCGGCTCCGCCAAATCCTGACCTGATCCCGGCCCCGGCGCCGCCGCCGCCCGAGCTGGTCGCGCCCGTCCCGCCCGCGTGGCCCGGCTGGGTGCTGGCCGGTCTCGGCCTGGTGGTCACGGTGGGGGGCATCGCCTGGCTGGTCTTCTCCGCCTCGCTCGGGTCGGGCGTCGCATCGGGGTGGCTGCTGCCTGGAGCGATCACCGCGGCCGGTGGTGTCGTGTTGCTCGGAAGCCTGGGCTGGCTGGCCGAGCGCGGAGTCTGGGCCCGCCAGCAGCTCCCCGAGGAACGCTACCGCGGGCCGAGCATCATCCTGCTGTTCGTCCTGGCCGTGGCCGCAGCCAACGTACTCTCGCTCCCGCCCCTCCTCGCGGACGCCCTGGCCGGCGGCGACCTCACCGAGCCGAGCACCTTCGCGCTCATCGTCCTGCTGCTCGTGACTCCGCTGATCTTCGGAGCCGTGGGAGCCCTGTTCGTCATCCGACCGCGCGCCCTGGTTGGTGCCCGGTTCGGCGACGGGCCGGCCACCATCCGCAACGTGGCACGCGGCGTCGCCCTTGGGGCAGCGGCATGGGTCGCGGCCAACGCCGTCGCAATCGCCCTCGCATGGCTCGTGACCGAGCTGACCGGCGAGGCACCCGATGAGGGCCAGGTCGTGGCCGAGATGGCGAAGACCCTTCCGCCGCTGGTCGCCATCGCGCTCATCGGCCTGCTGGCCCCGGTGGCCGAGGAGTTCTTCTTCCGCTGGATCGCAGTCAACGCCTGGGAGCGCGAGCACGGGACACGGGTCGCGGTGCTCGGCTCGGCCGTGCTGTTCGGCGGGGCCCACATCCTCGGCGGGTCGTGGCTGGCCCTGCCTTCCATCATCCTGCTGGGCGTGATCCTGGCCGGGGCGTACGTCGCGACCCGCAGCCTGCCGCTGGTGATCGGCGTCCACGCCACGTTCAACTGCCTGTCGCTGGCCGTGATCTTCCTCGTCCCCAGCTAGGCCCATCCAGCCCGGCAACGGCTCGGTAAGGGCCGGCAAACGGTCTCCGGCGACCATCCGTCCATGACGGGCGCCCGACCGGCTGCCGACCGCCTGCTCAGCGCCGGCCCGGGGTCACTCGCCGACGACGAGCTACTTTCCCTCCTGCTCCGTGGGCCGGAAGCCCTGGCCGTTGCCCGCTGGCTGCTCGACGCGCATGGGCTCAGCCAGCTGGCCACCATGCTTGCCTCGGAGCTCGGTGCCGAGCCGTCGGTCGGGCGACGGCGAGCGGCGGCGGTGGCCGCCGCCTTCGAACTCGCCCGGCGCGCGAGCGCTCGGTGGCCACTCCCCGGCTGGCGGGTCCGTACCCCGGCCGATGTCGCCGAGCGATTGCTGCCGGAGATGCGCCACCTCGAACAGGAGGAACTGCTCGTGTGCCTCCTGAACACGCGGAACGTCGTGCTCGGCCGATCAACGGTCTACGTCGGGAACCTGGCCGGATCCCCGGTCCGCATCGGTGAGGTCTACCGCGAGGCGATTCGCCGCCAGGCCGCGGCGGTCATCGTGGCCCATAACCACCCGTCCGGCGATCCGTCTCCGTCAGGTGACGATCTGCGGATCACCGCAGACCTGGCCGATGCCGGCCGGCTGCTCGACATCGAGCTGCTCGACCACCTGGTCATCGGTCACGACAATTGGGTGAGTCTGCGCGCGGCCGGCGCGTTGTAGGCGCCGTCAGGGACCGAGGAGCCGGTACAACCCACCGCCCTCGATATCGACGACGAACAGCTCGCCGGCCTCGTCCTCGCCGAACGAGCTGACCGCCAGGCCACTGGCGAGGACCGTCTTGACGGTGATCGTCGCACCGGCGACGTCAAAGGAGAAGATCCGGCCACTGCACCAGTCACCGAAGAAGTACGCGCCCTGCAGCTGGGGCTGCGCTGTGCCTCGGTAGATGTAGCCGCCGATGACCGAGCATCCGGAGTCGTGGTCATAGGCCGCGATCGGGGCCACCAGGTTCGCCGGACAGCTGCCGGATCGGCACTGCGGTCCTTCCATCAGCGGCCAGCCGTAGTTCAGGCCGCCCGGGGCGTCTGCCTCCTGGCGGTTGATCTCCTCCCACGCGCCGCCGCCGACGTCCCCCATGAACAGGGCTCCCAGCGCCCGGTCGAAGGTGATCCGCCACGGGTTGCGCACCCCATAGGCCCAGATCTCCGGCGCACCACCACCGGCAGCGAAGGGATTCGTTGGCGGGATCGCGTACGCGCGTCCGGCGGCGGGCGCGGCGTCGACGTCGATCCGGAGGATCTTGCCCAGCAGGCTGTTGAGGTTCTGTCCGTTGCCGAACTGGTCGTTCTGCCCGCCGCCGTCACCCATCGCGATGTAGAGGTAGCCATCGGGCCCGAAGGCCAGGCTCCCGCCGTTGTGGTTGGCCGCGGGATCCGGAACCGCCAGCAGGATCCGCCCGGATGCCGGGTCGGCCCGCTCCGGGTCCTGGGAGACTCGGTACTCGGCCACCGTGTTCGCGCCCGCGGGCCGGCTGGTGTAGGCAACGAAGAACCGGCGGTTCTGCTCGTAGTCCGGATGGAAGGCGAGCCCCAACAGGCCGCGCTCCCCGCCGGTCAGGACCAATGGCGAGATGTCCAGGAAGGGGTCGGGGTCCATCTGGCCACTCGCGCTGATGGCATGGATGTGCCCGTCCTGTTCGACGACGAACAGGCGCCCCGAGCCGTCGCCCGCGTTCTCCACCCCGAGCGGCCGGTCCAGGCCGGTCGTCACCGGGTGGAGCGTCAGGGAGTCCGGCCCGGACGCCAGCGGCGAAGGTGGTTCCGTGGGCGTCGGCGAGGGCGGCACGGAGGGCGCGACGGATTCGGGCTGCGTTGCCGACGGCGAAGGCGACGTCAGCGAGGGGCCCGGCGAGCTTGCCACACAGCCGGTCAACAGGGCCGCTCCACCGATGAGCAGGGCAAGCCGGTGCCGCGCCGACCGACGCCTGGACCGATGAGTCATGGGCTGCACAGCCTACCCGCTGGAATGGGGTAGGGTTCGAACGCCGATGACGACCACCCGAGCGAGCCTGCGTCGCCTGGCTGCGGACGTCGAGCCGGGTCCGGACGCGATTGGCACGGCCCGCACGATCGTCATCGAGCGCGTCGAGCCGGAGATCGACGGCGGGCGATATCCGGCCAAGCGGGTGGTCGGCGACTGGTTCACGGTCAGCGCAGACCTCATCGGCGACGGGCATGACCGGCTCGGTGCAGCGCTCCTGATTCGAGCCGATGACGAGACCGAATGGCGGGAGATCCCGATGCGCGAGGGCCGCCTCGATCGATGGAAGGCCCGTGTCCGGCTGCGACGGAACCGGTGGCACCGCTACACGATCGTGGCGTGGCGGGATGAGGTGGCCAGCTGGTCGGAGCGGCTGGGTCGCAAGGCGCGTCTCGGGCTGACAGTCGACATCGAGCTCGCGGAAGGGCGCCAGGTTCTCGAAGACGCGGCCCGGCGAGCCCGCCGCGCCGGAGCGGTGGAAGACGTCGCCGTCCTGCGCGACGCTCGCGCGCGGGTGATCGCCGCCTCCGACGGACGCGCCGCGGCACGCGTCGCGCGTGAG
>DATFEC010000038.1:0-4753 GCA_035251655.1 Candidatus Limnocylindria bacterium
TCGCCTCGACGAGTTCGCCGGGCAGGAGCGGATCAAGGAGAACCTCGCGATCCTCATCGATGCGGCACGGCAGCGGTCGGAGCCGGTCGACCACATCCTCCTCTACGGACCCCCGGGCCTGGGGAAGACGACGCTGGCCACCATCGTGGCCGGGGAGCTCGGCGCCCAGCTGCGCACGACGTCAGGGCCGGCCATCGAGCGAGCGGGTGACCTCGCCGCGATCCTGACCGGCCTCCAGAAGAGCGACGTCCTGTTCATCGACGAGATCCACCGGCTTTCGCATGTCGTCGAGGAGGTCCTCTACCCGGCGATGGAGGACTTCGCGCTCGACATCGTCCTGGGCAAGGGCCCGGGGGCACGAACCGTGCGCCTCCAGATCGAACCGGTGACGATCATCGGTGCCACAACCCGGGTGGGGAGTATTACCGGGCCGCTCCGTGACCGATTCGGGGTCACGCATCGGCTCGATTACTACACCGATACCGACCTGGTCACCATCCTGCACCGGAGTGCCGGGATCCTGGACATCCCGCTTGACGCCGATGCGTCCGAGCTCATCGCGCGCCGCAGCCGCGGCACACCACGGATAGCCAACCGACTGCTGAAGCGCGTCCGCGACTATGCCCAGGTCCGCGGTGACGGGGACGGGCGCGCGACAGCGGCCGCGGCGGAGGCCGCGCTGGACCTGCTCGACATCGACGAACGTGGGCTCGACGCCCTCGACCGCCAGCTGCTGAACGCCATGGCCGAGCACCACGGCGGAGGACCGGTCGGCCTGCAGACGATGGCCGCCACCATCAGCGAGCCGGTAGAGACGATCGAGGACGTCGTCGAGCCGTACCTCATCCAGGCAGGCCTGCTGGCGAGGACCTCGCGCGGGCGCCTGCTGACGGCCACCGGCTGGACGCACCTGGGTCTGACGCCCCCGGTGGATGCGCTGAACCCAAACTCGCAGCCGGGCCTGTTCGACTGATTTTCAGCCCGTCTCCGCACGATTTGGTGCGGTGCGGGGCGGACGCGCAGAAAACGCCCGATATCCACATTCCCCGGCGCTACGATCCGGCTCCGGGTCGCGTCACGCACCCAGCCCTTGGTGCGGCGGCGATCCAGGGAGCGAGGAGGGCCCCCTCAGCGTGGATTCGTTCTTCAAGTTCACGGAACGGGGTACAAGCGTCGGCACCGAGATCCGGGCCGGCGTTACGACTTTCTTGGTGATGGTCTACATCGTGGCCGTCAACCCGGCGATCATCGCCGGGCCCCTTGAGCTCGACCCGGTGGCGGTAGCGGCGGGAACCGCGCTGGTGGCGGGGATCATGACCCTGGCCATGGGCCTCATCACCAACTATCCCTTCGCCCTGGCCGCCGGCCTGGGCCTCAATGCCGTCGTGGCGTTCGGCCTCGTCTTTGGTCTTGGCATGACACCGGCCCAGGCGATGGGCGTCGTCGTCATCGAGGGTGCGATCATCACTCTGCTGGTGGTGGTCGGCCTCCGCGAGGCGATCATGAACGCCATTCCCCTTGGCCTGAAGCGTGCCATCGGCGTCGGTATCGGCCTGTTCATCCTGTTCATCGGTCTCTGGGATGGCGGCATGATCGTGGGACAGACTCCTACGCCGCCGCCCTCGGTTCCGCCGTTGGCCTTCCAGTATCCGACCGATACGGCCGACTTCGTGTTCCTGACTGGTCTGCTCCTGACCTTCGCGCTGTGGGCGCTCAAGGTCAAGGGTGCGCTGATCATCAGCATTGCCCTGACCGCGGCGCTGGCCATCGTGACGGGGGTTCAGCCGATCCCCGACGAATTCACGGTGGCGCCGAACTTCAGCACCCTGGGGCTCGGGCTCCAGGATCTGCCGGGAATCTTCACCATCGAAGCCGGCGCCTTGGCCGCCGTCCTGGCGATCTTCACGCTCATGATCAGTGACTTCTTCGACAGCATGGGCACCGTGACTGCCGTGGCGGCGGAAGCGGGCCTGACGGAAGAGGATGGATCAGTTCCAGGCGTTGGGCGCGTGCTGTTCGTGGACTCGCTGGCTGCCGCTGTCGGCGGAGCTGCCGGGGTGAGCACGAACACCACCTACATCGAGAGCGCAGCGGGAGTGGGGGACGGCGGACGAACCGGATTGACCGCGGTCGTCGTCGGCCTGCTGTTCCTCGCGGCGATCTTCCTCGCACCGATCGTCCAGTTCATCCCGCTGGTGGCCACGGCTCCGGCCTTGGTGCTGGTCGGGTTCATCATGTTCACCCAGATCGGCGAGATTGACGTCCGCGACATCTACACCGGCCTGCCCGCACTGTTGACGATGATCCTCATGCCGCTCACCTTCACGATCTATATCGGGATCGGGGCGGGCGTCGTCACCTGGGTGTTCCTGCAGATCGTGGGTCGCAAGTTCAGCAACATCCACTGGCTGATGTGGATCGTCTTCGTGGCATTCCTCATCTTCTTTGCGCAGGGGGTCATCCAGCAGTACCTCTAGCGTCCTCCTCACCGATGACGCCCGGCCGGGCCATCCGGCCGGGCGTCGTGTTTCCCGGCCACCGATCGGGCTAGCCTTCCGACGTGACCGATTCGTCCACGGACCGACTGCGGGTCGACGACTTCGACTACGAGCTTCCAGCCGAGGCTATCGCCCAGGCACCGTCCGAGCCACGCGACGCGAGCCGTCTCCTCGTGCTTGACCGCGCAATGTCGAGGCCCGGGCGTCCCGCGTTGACGGAGGGCCGGTTCGCCGACATCGGCCAGTGGCTCTCGCCTGCGGAGCTGTTGGTCGTTAACGACAGCCGCGTCCTCCGGGCCCGCCTTCGCGGTCGGCGGGCAGGTGGGGGAGCGGCCGAGGTCTTGCTGCTGCGGCCTCTCGCCGACGGCCGCTGGGAGGCCCTCGTCCGACCAGGTCGCCGGCTGCGGCCGGGTGCACCGGTCATGCTGACGAGCGGGGACCGTCTGACGATCGGCGAGACGGTGGGGGACGGAACCCGGGCCGTGGCGCTGCCGCGGGACGCGCGCGCCGTGATGCAGGAGGCGGGCGAGATGCCCCTGCCGCCGTACATCACCGCCCGGCGGGCCCCGGACGACCGCTATCAAACGGTGTATGCCGATCCACCCGGATCGGCCGCGGCGCCGACCGCCGGCCTGCACTTCACTCCGCGCCTGCTCGACGAGTTGACGGCGGCCGGCGTCGAACGGGCAACCGTCACGCTCCACGTCGGGCTCGACACCTTCCAGCCGCTCGAGGGCACGTTCGTCGACGAGCACCGCATCCATCGCGAGTGGTACGTGGTGCCGCCGACGACGTACCGCGCGATCGCGCCAGCCAGGGCGAAGGGACGGCGAGTCGTCGCGGTCGGGACCACGACCACGCGCGTGCTCGAGACCATGGCCAGGACCGGCGAGCGCGAGGGATGGACTGACCTGTACATCGTGCCGCCCCACGCCTATCGATCCGTGGACGCGCTCATCACGAACTTCCACCTGCCGCGCAGTTCGCTCCTGCTCCTGGTCACCGCATTCGTGCAGGACGGCATGGCTGGCACGAGCCCGCTCGAGGCGCGCGACACCCTGCTCGCCGCCTACCGTGCGGCGCTGGAGCGCGGCTTCCGCTTCTACTCGTTCGGCGACGCGATGCTCATCGCCTGACCAGGCGCCCGGTGCCGGTATCCTCGGCCCGTGCCGCCACCCATCTCATTCGAGGCTCGACCCGCAGGCATCGGTCGCGCCCGGCTGGGGCGGCTGGAGACGCCGCACGGGGCAGTCGATACGCCGCAGTTCATGCCGGTCGGCACCCAGGCCACGGTGAAGGCGGTCACCCCGCGCGACCTCCGCGAGGCGGGAACCACGATTCTGCTCGGCAACACCTATCACCTGAGCCTCCGACCGGGCGAGGGGCGGATCGCCCGCTTGGGCGGACTGCACAAGTTCATGGCCTGGGACGGACCAATCCTCACCGACTCCGGCGGATACCAGGTCTTCAGCCTGGGGCACCTGCGGACGGTCGATGACGATGGAGTGACATTCGCCTCGCACCTGGACGGATCGGTCGTCCGCCTCACCCCGGAACGGGCGATCGCCATCCAGGAAGCTCTCGGCAGCGACATCGCGATGGTCCTCGACCACCTGGTCGGGTCGGAGGCTTCACTGGACGAAGCGGCCGCCGCGGTGGAGCGGACCCACGCGTGGGCGGGGCGCTCGTTGGAGTCGCGCCAGCGGCCGGACCAGGCCGTGTTCGGGATCATCCAAGGCGGCGTCGATCGGTCTCTTCGCCAGGCGTCAACTCGTGCCATCGCGGAGCTGCCGTTCGACGGGATCGCCATCGGTGGCCTGTCGGTCGGCGAGTCCAAGGTGGACATGGCGTCGGCCCTGGATACCGTGGCCGAGACTCTCGCGGACGATCCGCGTCCGCGCTATCTGATGGGAGTCGGTTCGCCGGAGGATTTCTTCGTCGCCATCGCGCACGGGGTGGACCTGTTCGACTGCGTGCTGCCCACCCGACTGGCCCGCCATGGACAGCTGTGGACCTCGGAAGGGCGCCTCAGGCTGGCGAACTCGGCCGTTCAGGACGATCCGCGGCCGGCCGACCCCGCGTGCGGGTGCGAGACCTGCCGCGACTACTCCCGTGCGTACCTCGCGCACCTGTTCCGGGCGGGGGAGCTGCTCGTCCATCGGCTCACTTCGGTCCATAACCTCACCTATACTCTCGACCTGATGCGGGCCATCCGCCAGGCGCTCACGGATGGCGGCTACGAGGCCCTTCGCGAC
>DATFEC010000021.1:0-3336 GCA_035251655.1 Candidatus Limnocylindria bacterium
GGCGGCCGTCAGCCGGGCCAACCTGGCCCTGGTTGGCTCCCATGCCGGGGTCTCCATCGGCGAGGACGGCCCGTCCCAGATGGCGCTCGAGGATCTGGCCATGATGCGGGCCGTCCACGGCAGCACCGTGCTCTACCCGTCTGACGCGAACCAGGCTGCCGCTCTCGTGGTCGAGATGGTCGATCGCGCTGGCATCTCCTTCCTGCGCACCACGCGCGAGAAGACGCCGGTCATCTATCCGCCCGGCGAGAAGTTCCCGATCGGGGGGTCCCGGGTGGTGCGCTCATCGACCAAGGACGACGTGACCCTGGTCGGCGCGGGCATCACCCTGCACCAGGCAATCGCGGCGGCCGAGCTGCTGGCCGGGGACCGGATCAGCGCTCGGGTCATCGACCTGTACAGCGTCAAGCCAATCGACGAGGCCACGCTCCGCGAAGCCGCCGCCGACACCGGACGAATCGTGACGGCCGAGGACCACTGGCCGGCGGGCGGGCTCGGGGACGCCGTCCTCGGGGTGTTCGCCGACGAGCCGCGGCACCCGCGCATCGTCCGTCTCGCCGTGCAGGGCATGCCGGGCTCGGCCACGCCCGCACAGCAGCTGGCCGCGGCCGGCATTGACGCGGCCGCGATCGCCACGGCCGCCCGAGAGCTGGTGGCCCAAGCCGCCCCCGAACCAGCCGAGATCCGCAGCTGAGAGGTATCGGTCCATGAACACGCTGCAACGCCTGTACGCCGAGTTCGGGCAGAGTCCATGGGTCGACTCTATCGACCGCGAGCTCATCGACTCCGGGGGCCTGGCCACCATGATCGGCGAGGGCATCCGGGGCCTGACCAGCAACCCAACCATCTTCGCCAAGGCCGTGGCCGCCGGCTATTACGACGAGCTCATCCGCTCGATGCACGAGGACCGCGCCGACGGCCAGGCGATCTACGAGGCCATCGCGGTGGGGGACATCCGCGATGCGGCTGACCTCCTGCGCCCGGTGTACGTGGCCGCGGACGGGGCCGATGGGCTGGCGTCGATCGAGGTCGAGCCCGCCCTGGCCGAGGACGGGGAGGCGACGTTGCGGCGGGCCCGCGAGCTGTGGGCCGCGGTCGACCGCCCGAACATCTTCGTGAAGATTCCCGCCACCCGAGCCGGTCTGCCGGCGATCGAAGCCGCCACCGCGGAGGGGATCAACGTGAACATCACCCTCATGTTCTCGGTCGACGTCTACCGCGACGTGGCTCGGGCGTTCATTGCCGGCCTCCGCCGCTTCGGCGAAGGTGGCGGCGACGTGTCGCGGGTCGCGTCGGTGGCCAGCTTCTTCGTCAGTCGGGTGGATACGAAGGTCGACAAGGCGCTCGACGCGATCGGGACCGATGCGGCCGCCCGCGCCCGCGGGACGGCCGCGGTGGCCAACGCCCAGCTCGCCTACCAGGCCTACGGGGAGATCTTCGGCGGGGCGGAGTTCGCCGACCTGCGCGCCGCCGGGGCACGGGTCCAGCGCTGCCTGTGGGCGAGCACCTCGACCAAGGACCCGACCTACCGGGACGTGAAGTACGTCGAGGCGCTCATCGGTCCGGACACGGTCGACACCATGCCGCGCGAGACGATCGCCGCGATGCTCGACCACGGGGAGCTGCGCCGAACCCTGGACGCCGATTACGGTGCGGCGAAGGCCGCCATCGCCGCGATCGAGGCGCTCGGGATCCCGATGCGCCGGGTCACCGACGAGCTCATCGAGGAAGGGGTGGCGGCCTTCGCGAAGTCGTTCGACGAGCTCCTCGCCACCATCGAGGAGAAGCGACAGGCCCTCGCCACCGCATGACCGATCCGCTCGCCGAGGCCGTCGCCTCGCGGCTCGAGCAGTGGACCGCCGACCGCGTCTCGGAGCGGCTGTGGGCCCGGGACGGGAGCCTGTGGGCGGCGAGCGGCCATCCGCCGGCCGACGTGGCCGCGTGGCTGGGGTGGCTCGACCTTCCCGAGCGGATGACCGCGCGGCTCGACGAGATCCGCAACCTCGCCGCGGCCGTGACCCGTGACGGTTACCGCCGCGCCGCCGTGCTCGGGATGGGAGGTTCCTCTCTCGCCCCGGAGCTCTGCGGCCGGCTGTTCGACGGCATGACCGACCTGCGCGTCTGCGACTCGACCCACCCGGACGCGGTCCGTGGGTTCCGGAGCTGGGCGACAGGCGCCCGGACCCTCCAGTTCGTCTCGTCGAAGTCCGGGACCACGACCGAGACGCTTGCCCTCCATGCGGCGATGGCTGACGAAGTCCCGGCTCTCGACTTCGTCGCGATCACCGATCCGGGAACGCCCCTGGCCGACCTGGCCCGCGCCCAGGAGTTTCGGGCGATCGTCGAGGGCGAGCCGTCGGTCGGGGGCCGGTACTCCGCGCTGTCGGTATTCGGCCTCGTTCCGGCCGCGGTGCGTGGCGTGGATGTCGAAGACCTGCTGGCGGAGGCGCGCGCCATGTCCGATGCCTGCCGCGCCCCGGCCAACGAGAACTCGGCCCTGATCCTCGCCGCGACGGTCGGCGAGGCCGCGCTGGCGGGTCGCGACAAGCTGACGATCCTGACCACCCGGCGGCTGGCGAGTCTCGGTGACTGGATCGAGCAGCTCGTCGCGGAGAGCCTCGGGAAGCACGACCGAGGCGTGGTCCCCGTCGTCGGCGAGCCGCTGGGGCCGGTGGAGGCCTACGGCGCCGATCGGTGCTTCGTCACCATCTCGCTGACTTCCGACACCGATGACGACCTGGCCCAGGTCGCCGCCAGGCTTCGCGACGCCGGGCACCCGGTCGGGGAGTTCCGGCTCGATCGGCCGGAGGCGGTCGGTGGCGAGTTCATCCGCTGGGAGGTTGCCACGGCCGCGATGGGGATCGTGCTCGGGGTGAACCCATTCGACCAGCCGGACGTGGCCTCGGCCAAGGCGGCCACCGAGACGCTGCTCGATGGTTACCGGCGCGACGGCTCGCTCCGGCTGCCCATGCCGATCGTGTCGGAGCCTGGGCTGTCGGCATACGTCGACCCCGATCGCCTCGGCGACACGCCGCCGACCGTGGCGGCTGCCGTCCGGTCGCTGCTGGGGACCATCGGCGACGGCGACTACGTCGCGCTGCTGGCGTTCGTGCCACCGGATCGGGGAACCTGGGCGGGCCTCGATCGACTGCGGGCCACGATTCGCGACGCGCTCGGCACGGCGACGACAGTCGGCATCGGGCCCCGCTACCTCCACTCCACCGGGCAGCTCCACAAGGGCGGCCCGGACAGCGGGGTGTACCTGATGCTCACCGCGGACCCGGAGCGCGACCTTCCGATCCCCGGGCGGGCCGAGACCTTCGGAACGTTGATCGC
>DATFEC010000017.1:0-2390 GCA_035251655.1 Candidatus Limnocylindria bacterium
GTCGGGCAGGACGATGCCGCTCTTGGTCATCTCCTCGCGCTCACTGGGCTTGACAACCAGCCGGTCCCCGAGGGGCTTGAGCTGGGTCGCCGTGGCATTGACCTTTGTGGCCATGGATGCGGTAACCCTCCAGGTGTTCACGGTGACCGATGCCTGGGCGGCACCGGATGGGATGGATTTCGTTGCACTCGAGCTGGGATTGCCGGATGGACCGATACGATCCGTTTCCCCGTTGGGGGCTCTGGCACTCAACCAGCGAGAGTGCTAATGGAAGGTATCAGGTGTGCCGCGCCCCTGTCAAGGCGAGGGGCGTCTCCTCATCGGTCGCTGGCGCCGATGCGCCACAGGCGCTGGTAGGCGCCGCGGGCTGCCGCGCCGATGAGCTCGGGGGGCTCGGCGCGAAGGCGGCCGATCACCGCGGCCGTTCGAAGGACTGTCGTGGGCTCGTTGCGCTCGTCCTGCGAGACACCGAGGTACGGCGAGTCCGTCTCGACCAGGAGATTCGTGGCCGCGATGGCGGTGGCGGCCGCGCGCGGCCCGGTGTTCTTCGGGAAGCTGACCGGAAGCGCGAACGAGATGAGGTAACCCGCGTCGATCAGCGCGGAGGCCATCTGCACGCTGCCGGAGAAGGCGTGGAGGATGCCCGGAACCGCGGCGCCGTGCGGCGCGTGACCGACGAGCGTGGCAGTCACCTCGTCGTGGGCTTCGCGGTCATGGACGATGACCGGCTTGCGAACTCGGGAAGCGAGTTCCAGCTGGCGAGCCAGCGCGTCTCGTTGCACGTCCGGCGGGGAGAGGTTGCGGTAGAAGTCGAGGCCGATCTCGCCCACAGCGATGGCCCCCGGTTCCGCGGCCAACGCCTCGAGGGCCGCCCAGTCGCTCTCGGTGGCGGCGCCCACGTAATGGGGGTGGATGCCGACTGCCGCGTCGAGCAGTTCTGGGTGCGCGGCGGCCAGGTGCAACGCGGCCTCGGACGAGGGGCGGTCCCAGCCCGGGACGAGGATCCGATGCAGCCCGGCGGCGCGGGCGCGGTCCAGCACCTCGTGCAGGTCGTGGGCGAAGGCCTCGTGCTGCAGGTGCGCGTGGCTGTCGACGATCCCCGGCAGGCGCTCGGGAACGACGAGGCGGCTCAGGACGCGCTTGCCTCATCGTCGGCAGGCGTGGCAGCTGCCGCGTCCGTGGGCCCGTCCTCGATTCGGGGGAACAGCGGGGCGGGCGTACCGGTGCGCCGCTCCCCGGCTTCGGTGCCCCAGGCCAGTAGGACGTCCAGGCCCGGGCCACCCGCCCCGCGGCCGTCGTAGGCGGGCGGCGTCCCGATCTGGCCCAGCAGGTTGGCCGAAGCCGTCGGGCAGAACGGGGCGAGGAGATGGCCCAGGATCCGGCACGCCTCCCCCATCGAGGCAAGCACCGCGCCGACGCGATCCACCTCCCCCGCCTTGTACAGCGCCCAGGGCGCCTGCGACTCAGCGTAGCCGTTCGCGGCCCGGGTCAGTCTCGAGAGGGCTTCCAGTGCCTCATCGAAGGCGAGCCTCTCAATCGCGATCCGGTACTCCGCAGTCGCGTTCTCGGCGACCGATTGAAGCTGGGCATCGGCATCGGTCTGTTCCAGCCCGTCCAGGTCCGGGAGGAGTCCATCCAGGTATCGGCCTGCCATCGAGACCGTGCGGTTCACGAGGTTGCCGAGGTCATTGGCGAGGTCGGCGTTGTAGCGCCGGATCATGCCCTCGACGGTGACGTCGCCGTCGCGGTCGAAGGGGATCTCGCGCAGAACGAGGTAGCGGACGCCGTCCTCGCCGAAGGTGGCCAGTGCCTGATCCGGGTCGAGGACGTTGCCCCGCGTCTTCGACATCTTCTCGCCGCGCATGAGCATGAAGCCGTGGGCAAAGACCTGGCGCGGCAGCGGCAGCCCGGCGCTGATGAGCATGGCCGGCCAGTACAGGCAATGGAAACGGGTGATGTTCTTGCCGATGACGTGGACGTCCGCCGGCCACCACTTCGCGAACGCGGCCGGGTCGCCGGGGAAGCCGGCGCCGGTCACGTAGTTCGTGAGCGCATCGAACCAGACGTAGATCCGATGCGCCTCGTCACCCGGGAACGGGATCCCCCACCCGGTGCCGGACCGGCTCACCGAGAAGTCCTGGAGCCCGTCCGCCAACCAGCCGAGGACCTCGTTGCGGAAGTGCTCGGGCTCGCAGAACGACGGATTGGACCGATACAGCTCCTCCAGCGCGCCCTGGTACTTGCTCAGCGCGAAGAACCAGTTCTCCTCCTCCAGCCACTGGAGCTCGAGCGTCGGGTGGTCCGGGCATTTGCCGTCAACGATCTGCTGATCGGTCTTGAACTCGTTGTCACCGGCGCAGTACCAACCGGCGTACGTGCCCTTGTAGATG
>DATFEC010000016.1:0-5036 GCA_035251655.1 Candidatus Limnocylindria bacterium
GCGGCGTCGAACTACGGGGGGTGGACCGATGCCGAGTTCGTCGCTCTCATGGAAACCGCGGCGCGAACCACTGACCCGGCGGAGCAGCGCGAGGCCTACCTCGCGGTCGAGGCTCGAGTCGACGCCGAGGCGCCGGTGATCACCTGGTCGTGGGACGCGTCGCACTGGCTCGTCCGCGAGGGACTGAACGGGGTTGGCAACCTCACCGTCGGGCTGCTCGACTTCGGGAGAGTGTCATGGGCCGACTGAGAGCGCTCACTGCCGCCGTCCTGGCGGCCCTCACCCTCGTGGCGGCGGGTCTTGGCCCGCTTGGCGTGGCGGTGCCGACTCGCGCGGGCAGCGGCTTCTCCGCGCTCGAGGCCGACGCCACGTTCGGCGAGGAGATGACCTTCAGCGCGACGTGGGGCGGCGACGAACCGGACTACGTGGAGCTGCTGCTCGGCTTCGGCGGCGAGGACCGGCTGGTCGTCCCGGTCGAGCTGGAAAGCGGGCGGGTGGAGCACCTCCGCGACATGACCGATGACTATGTTCCGCCCAACACCACCGTCGAGTACCGATGGCGCGCCGTGTCCGGCGCGCAGGTCACGCTCAGCCCGGAGCAGGAGCTGCTGTACGACGACGACCGGCCGCAGTTCGACTGGGACCAGGCGCGGATCGGATCGGCCACGGTGCACTGGTACGGGCAGAACGAGGCGATCGCGCGACGCTTCGGTGACCTTGCCGGCGACGCGGCCGATGCGGCCAGTGACCTGCTGGGACGGCCGCTGGCCGACCCGATCGAGATCTTCGTCTACGACGGACGCGAGGACTTCCTCGGCGCGGTCGGACCGGGCACCCGGGAGTGGGTCGGCGCGGCCACCTACCCTCACCTGCGCACGGTGTACATGTGGTTGGGGGCCGGGTCGTCGGGCTTCCTCGAGACCACTATCGCGCACGAGGTGACGCACGTCGTGTTCCACGACGCGAGTGACAACCCGTTTCACGATCCGGCCTCATGGCTCAACGAGGGGACCGCCACCTGGGCCGAGCTGGGGAATGCTGACACGGAGGCGGACGTCGTCCGGTCAGAGGCCGGCAGCGCGGACGGCCTGATGGCGTTCGAGGCTCTGACCAACCAGTTCCCGATCGACACCCGAGGGGCGACGCTCGCCTACGCCCAGGGCGCGACCATGGTTGACCACCTTCTCGGGGAGTACGGAAGTGACGCCCTCGCCGAGATCATGGACGCCTACCGATCCGGAGCGACCGATGACGAAGCCATCGCGGCCGGCACCGGCACTCCGTTCGACGAGATCCGGGCCGACTACTTCGCGTCATTCGGGGTCAGCGAGCCGCAGCCGGTCGAGGCGCAGCCCCTCGGCCGCTCGGATGTCCCGCTCCCGCCCCAGCCGGGCGGCGTGCCGGCCGCGTCCGACGGGCCGGAGCCGCAGCCCGGGCCGGGCGCCGGTTCACAGGACGTGGCGTGGTGGATCATCATCGGTCTCGTGATCGTTGGCGGCGCGTTCTTCGGCGTGGCGCTCTGGCGCGCGCGCCGCGCGGCACCTCCGTCGGGAGGAACGGCCTCGTGACCGGTGCCCGGGCCGCGCCGGGCCGGATCCGGATCCGGTCGGGCTGGATCCTGAGCATGGCCCTCGCCCTCGGGGCGCTCGGCTTCGTCGCGGCCGCGCAGTGGAACAGCGAGTTCCAGCGGACCACGTACACGACGAGTGCCCAGCAGACCCTCGCCGAGCAGGCGGTGGCGCTCGAAGAGGAGCAGGAGCTGCTCCAGGCCCAGCTGGCGGGAGTCGAGGCGGAGCTGGCCAGCATCCAGGCCGCGAGCGAGGGGTCACAGACGGCCCTCGCGGCGGTGAACGAGGAGCTGGCCGAGACTCGCCTGGCCGGGGGCCTGACGGCGGTCACCGGTCCGGGAGTGGTCATCGAGATCGCCGACTCCCGCCGCGTCCTGCCGGTGGGCGAGAACCCGGCCAACTACATCGTCCTGGCCGACGATCTCCGCGACCTCGTCGCCGCCCTGTGGCACGCCGGGGCGGAGGCGATCGCGATCAACGGTGAGCGGTTGGTGGCGACCACTTCGATCTACGGCGTTGGGTCGTCAGTCCTCGTGAACACAGCCTTCCTCTCCCCGCCGTTCCGCCTGGAGGCCGTCGGTGCTGGCCAGCTCGACGAGCGGTTCCGAGCGGAGCCTGCCTACCTCGGTCGGGTCGCGCAGCGGATCGACGCCTTCGACCTGGAGTTCGCGATGGTGTCGAGCACCGAGCTCAGCCTGCCGGCGTTCATCGGCTCGACGGGGCTGCGCTGGGCGGTCCCGGTCGAGGGGAGCGAGGAATGAGCACTCCGCTTGCGCGGTTCAGTCTCGCGCTGATCGCGTTCGTGATCGGTCTGGCCCTGGTGGCACAGTTCCGGTCTCAGGCCCGGCCGACCGAGCTGACCAGCCTGCCCGTGGCCGAGCTGTCGACCCGGATCCAGACCCTGTCCGACGCGAACGGGCAGCTGCGGACGGCCCTCGCGGAGCAGCGCAGCCTGCTGGCCGAGTACCAGGCCGCCGGTGCGCAGGGCTCGAGCGCCCTTGACGTCAGTCGCGAGGAGCTCCGTCGCATCCGCGCCTACTCCGGGCTGGCCCCGGTCGAGGGCCAGGGAATCATCCTCCGCGTGAGTGGGGCACTGGACGCGATCGCCGTGAACGACCTCGTCAACGAGCTCCGCAACGCCGGGGCGGAGGCCCTGGCCGTCGACGAGACGCGGCTCACCGCCCGATCGGTGGTGGTCGAAGGCGCTCGGACCCTGGAGATCGATGGCGCGCCCATCGGCCGGACCTTCACCCTCGGCGCCATCGGCGACCCGGATGGGCTGGTCGCCGCCCTCCAGCGGCCCGGCGGAATCGTCGCCCAGCTCGAGCAGTTCGTGAGCGCAACGATCACGATCACCCAGACCGATACCCTGCGCCTGCCGGCAACGGAAGCGGACCTGGTACCGGAAGCCGCCACCCCGGTGGAATGATCGGAGACCGATGATGGATGACCTGATCGACCGAGCGATCGACACTGCCACCGGTTCCGGCGCCGCCTACGCTGACGTTCGCGTCGTGGAGCACCAGACCGAGTCGCTCACCGTGAAGAACGGCTCCCTTGCCGCAGCCAACAGCGCGCGATCAGCCGGCTTCGGGGTCCGCGCCCTGGTCGATGGGGCGTGGGGGTTTGCCTCGAGCCAGGACCTGGATCTCGCCGAAGCGGAGCAGGTGGCCCGGCGGGCCGTGGCCATCGCCCGCGCCAGCCGGCTCGCCGCCGGGGCGCCGGTGCAGCTCGACGACACGCCCCCGGAGACCGGGGCGTGGGC
This sequence comes from Candidatus Limnocylindria bacterium, assembly GCA_035251655.1. GTDB lineage: Bacteria > Chloroflexota > Limnocylindria > QHBO01 > QHBO01 > DASTEQ01. The sequence continues at coordinate 3,334 of DATFEC010000016.1, forward strand.
GACGCAATACGTCGAGGACCCGTTCGACGTCCCCTTGGACGAGAAGCTCCGGATCCTGTTCGAGGCAGACGCGGCCATGGCCCGCGCGCCGGGGATCTCACTCCGCGAGACGACGATGGAGGCCGCTCGTGACCGGAAGCGATTCGGGTCGAGCGACGGAGGACGAGTCGAGCAGGACCTGGTGTCCTGCGGGGCCGGCATGTCCGCGACGGCCGTGAATGACAACGAAAGCCAGGAGCGCAGCTATCCGAAGTCCCTCGGCGGGCAGGTTGCGGGCAGCGGCTTCGAGGCGGTGCGCGAGATGGACCTCCCGGCCAACGGTCAGCGCATCGCCGAGGAGGCGATCGCCCTGCTCGACGCTCCGCAATGTCCGTCGGGGGAGATGGACGTCATCCTCGAGGCGTCGCAGGTCGCGATCCAGGTCCACGAATCGTGCGGCCACCCGACGGAGTTGGACCGGGTTCTGGGCATGGAAGCCTCGTTCGCCGGCACCAGCTTCCTGACCACGGACCGACTGAACAACTTCACGTACGGGTCGCCGATCGTCAACATCGACGCGGACGCGACCGCGCCCGGGGGGCTGGGCACGTTCGGCTGGGACGACGAGGGAGTGCCGGCCCAGAACGTGCCACTCGTGAGCGGTGGACAGTTCGTCGGATATCTCACGTCCCGCGAGACGGCCCCGGTCATCGGTCGGCGCTCGATGGGCAGCAGTCGGTCGGCGACCTGGCGGAACATCCCCCTCATCCGGATGACGAACGTGAGCCTGCGCCCGGGAGACGCCGGCACACTCGAGGACCTGATCGCGGATACCGATGACGGCCTCCTGCTCGGGACGAATCGGTCGTGGTCGATCGACGAGCGCCGCCTGAACTTCCAGTTCGGGACCCAGATTGGCTGGCTCATCAAGCGCGGCAAGCTCGCCGGCATGGTCCGCAACCCGACCTACACCGGCATCACGCCGCGCTTCTGGGGCTCGTGCGACGCGATCTGCGGTCAAAGCGAGTGGCGGCAGTGGGGTGAGCCGTACTGCGGCAAGGGCGAGCCGATGCAGACCGCCGCCGTCGGCCACGGCGCCGCGCCCGCCCGCTTCCGCGGCGTCCAGGTCGGAGTCGGCCGATGGTAGGTCGCGACGTGGCCGCGGCCGCTCTGGCCAGGCTCGACGCCGGCATGGAAGGTGAGGCGACGGTCACCGAGCGGGACCTGGCCCTGACCCGCTTCGCCGGCTCGCGCATCCACCAGAACCTCGCCGAGCGGGACGTGACCCTCCGGGTTCGGGTCCGCCGCGACGCGCGGACCGGGGTGGCATCCACGAACCGTCTCGATCCGGCTGGCATCGAGGAGACCGTCGCGCGCGCGACCGCGATCGCGGCCCTCGCCGCCCCCGAGCCTGATCCGGCGCCGCTCGCCCACGGAACGGGCAGCGACTCGGAGCTCGGCTGGGTCCAGGCCACCGCCGAGGCGGACCCGGTCGATCGCGCGGAAGCGGCCCGCACGGTCATCGCCGCCGGTGTCGCCCGGGGCCTGACGGTCAGCGGCGCGTACTCGAGCGAGGCGCAACGCCTCACGGTGGCGAACACTTCCGGCCTCGCGGCCTCTCACCGGGTGACCCAGGCCAAGTTGGTGACGGTCATGCTCGGCCCCGCCGGTGAAACGGGGTACGCCCAGGCGATCAGCACCGACCATCGGACCATCGACCCGGA
>DATFEC010000167.1:0-7778 GCA_035251655.1 Candidatus Limnocylindria bacterium
CGCGTGGCTCGCCACGCGTCTGACGCGGACCCGGGTCGTGGCGACGTGGCACGAGTTCTGGGGCGAGCACTGGAACGCCTACCTCGGCCATCGCCGTCAATTGGCCCGCGTCGCCCGGTGGACGGAGGCGAGGGCCGTCCGGCTCGGGGACATCCACGTCGCCGTCTCCCCGTTCACCGCCGAGCGGCTTGTCGCTGCGGGCCTCCCGCGGGAACGGATCCGGGTCGTGGCCAACGGCCTCCCGCTCGACGAGTTCGCGGCGGCGCGTCCCGCCCTGGCGGTGTCTGATGTCGTCTTCGTCGGCCGCCTGATCGAGGACAAGCGGGTCGACCTGCTCATCGACGCCGTTGCCCGGCTCCGGGCGGAGTTCCCCGCCATCCGGTGCCTGGTGATCGGAGATGGAACGGATCGGCCGCGGCTCGAAGCCCGGGTCGTGGAGAAGGGCCTCCGCCACCACGTGATGTTCCTCGGCACGGTCAGCGAGGCCGAAAAGCTCTCGCTCCTCAAGGCTTCGAAGATTCTCGTCCTGCCGTCGGTCCGCGAAGGATTCGGGATTGCGGCGGTCGAGGGCCAGGCAGCCGGACTCGTCCCGGTGGTCGTCCGCAGCCCCCACAGCGCGGCGCCGGGACTCATCCACGACGGAGTGGATGGCCTGGTCTGCGAACCGACCGATGCCGGGCTGGCCGCCGCGCTCCGCTCGCTGCTGTCCGACCAGCTGCGGATGGACCTCATGCGCGCGGCGGCGGCGGAATCGGCGAAGCGCTGGGACTGGAACCACCTCGCCGATGACATGGAGCGGATCTACCTCGAAGTCGCTCGGCCCGAGGAATCGCCCGAGGCGCGGCTCCGGAGGCTGTCATGGCGGTGAGCGCTCGGACACTGACCGCCGAAGCCGGCCAGGTCGGTCGCGCGCGGCTGCCGCGCCTCGAGCCGCTCGCTTCGGCGCTGCTCGTCCTCGTGGTCCTCGCCGGACTCGGAGTCGTGCTGCTCGCGACTCCCATCGTCGCCCGCGGGGACTATGGGCAGTGGCTGATGACGTCTCGGTTCTACCTCGGCCTTGACGTGCCCGACTACCGGACGATTCCCGCCCTGCCCCCGGTCGTCCCGATCTTCCTGTCGCTGGTCCACACCGTCGTCCCGGATCCGGTGGGAACCCTCCAGATCGCCAACGCGCTGCTCATGGCCGGGCTCGGGCTCAGTCTCTTCCTGGTGGGCATGGCCCTGACCCGCCGCGCGCTGACCGGCCTCCTCGCGGTGGTGATCGGCTTCCTGGTGACCGACCGCTTCCTGGAGCTGTTCGCTTTCGGCGGGCTCCTGCAATCGGCATCGGTGATGTTCACCGCGTTCAGCGTTGCTGCCTTCGTTCGTGCCGGGCGGGGCCCGGAGCTCGAGCGCACATGGTGGGGGATCGGGAGCGGCGTCCTCGCGCTGGCGGCGCTGTCGCACGTTGGAGCCGGCACTGTCGCGGTTCCGGTCGGCCTCGCCGTCGCCGGGCTGAGCCTCGTTCGGCTGCGCCACCTCGGCTGGCCCGTCCTGCGCCACGCGCTGGTGCCGGTCCTGGTCGGGCTGTCCGCCGTGGGGGTCTACTGGCTGCTCGTGCTCCTTCCTGCCGGCCGTGACTACGTCACGAATCCGGCCAGTCTCGGGTACCGAGGGCCGGAGCGGCTGTTCAGCGCTCTGTTCGAGTACTGGCCGACGGGGATGGTCATCGTCGTTGGCATGGGCACCGTCCTGATCGGGGCGGTGACTGAGGCGCTGCGCCGGACGGTGGATCGGTACGCCTACCTGCTGGCCTGGACCGGGGTCAGCTGGGGGGCGCTGGCGGCGGCAGTGGTGACCGGTGCGGCAACCGACTACCCGCGCTTCGCGCCGGTTCTGCTCGCTCCCATGGTCGTCGCGTCGGCCCTGGCTCTGTTCGGGATGCTTCGCTGGGTCGGCCTCTACCTCCACACCCAGGCACCGCGCAGCCGGCCGTCGGCGTGGGTCGTCATGGCGGCCACCGTGGTCGTGATTGCCGCCGTCCCGTTCGCCGTGTCGCGCTACGACCGGCAGGCGGCCATCTACCAGCCACGCGATGCGGATGCTCTGACCGATGCCGTGCTGTGGGTGGACCTCACGCTGCCCGATCCCGACCTCGCGGTGCTCACCGCGGTCCGAGACGGGAAATGGCTGGAGGGCCTGACCGGGCGCGCGGCGCTTTTCGGGCTGCCGGTGCGGTATGCCTTCCGGCCAACGGAATGGCAGCGGAGCGTCGATGCCGACACGATTCTCCGCTCGACCGCCGCGCTGACGAACGAGTACTTCTTCGTGAAATTCACCGACGACGCGGTGGCCGCGTCGGGCCAGGTCCCGACGAATGCTCTGATCGGCGTGAACCACGGCGGCGAGTACGTGGAGCTGCTTCGGCTGGCTCCTATCGGCACAACGGTCTCTTCGAGCGATGGCGCGATCACCGCGGCCCAGATGCCTGCGATGGGGGCACGCCGCGATGTCACCGAGCAGATGGTCAGCCTGCGCACCGAGTTCAGCGGGCGAGCCGGCACGTCCGATGTGAACCTTGTGCGAACGGTTCGCCTGTGGGAGGACGGCGCCACCCTCCGCCTGACCGATCGAACCACCGGCGTGGGGCTTGCCACCGTGCTCGCCCCACCGTCCGGAATGGCCTTCACCTCGATCGAGGTCACCGGGAGCGAGGCGCACGTGTGCTTCACCCGGATCGGCGCCCGCGAGCCCTGCCTTCGCATCCTCGCGGTTCAAGACGACGCCGTGCTCGAAGCCACGGCGGACGGCGGGCTCGCTGTTCGCACGGCAGGATCGGCGAGCCTCGACCTGTTGATCACCGCCCTGACCGCATCCGGTCCTTCGGTTGGGCTCGGCGCCCTCGATCCCGGGGAGCTGGTGACGTCCTACCAGATCGGCGCGGCCCTGCTGGTCGCCACGGACCCGTCGTACCCCTATCGGCGCGAACGGCTCGAAGCCCTCGGCTTCCAGATGGCCTACACGTCCGGGCCGTACGAGGTCCTGGTCCGCAGCGACCTGCTGCAGGGAGGGGCGCGGAAATGAGGGAAGCCCCGATGCTTCCCGACCTCCCGGATCCGATCCTGGTGGTTGGCGCGTATGGCTACCGGAACGTCGGCGACGAGGCGATCCTCGCCAGCCTGCTCCGGACCCTGCACGGCCGGCGTGTCTCGGTCGTGTCCCGGCTGCCGGCCGAAACGTCGGCAGCGCACGGAGTGCGCGCGGTCTCGATCGCGTCCGCGGTGTCGGAGTTGGGCCGCCACCGCTCGGTCCTCATCGGCGGCGGCGGACTCTTCAGCACGGACATGGGTCTGACCGGACGGTTCCTGCCCGCATTCGGGCTCGCTGCCTCCGCCCTCGGCCGCCCGGTCGCGCTGCACGGGATCGGGATCGACCCGGGACTGCCGGGCGTCTCCGCCGCTGCCCTCCGGCAGCTGGCCCACCGCGCAACGCAGATCCAGGTGCGCGACCGCCGCTCTGCCGCCCTGCTGCGGGCGTGGGGCGTCGAGGCGGCTGTTGGTCCCGATCTCTCCGCCTGGCTGCCCGCGGCGTCGTCAGCGGTCGGGACGGCCGCGCTTCGCGCGGCGAGGCTGGATCCCCGTCAGCCGATCATCGGGCTGAGCCTGACCGCCGTGAACCGGGCAGTGGCGCGGGCCGCGATCGATGCCGTCGTCGAGACCATGGATGCCATGCCCGAGGTCCAGTTCTGCTTCATTCCGATGAGCCAGCACCCGTTCGTGGCGGACCACAACGACCTGCTCCTCGCGCGGCGCCTGGCCGCTCGCCATCCCCGGATGGGCATCCTCGAAGGCCTCCTGCCGCCCGCCACCGTGATGGCGGTCTACGGCCACCTCAGCGCGGTGGTCGGGATGCGATACCACAGCCTCCTCTTTGCGGCCCGAGCCGGCGTCCCGCTCCTCCCGATCGTGTATGCCGACAAGTGCCGGACGTGGCTTGCGGAGCACGGGCACGATCCAGTCGAGCCGGAGGCGGCGGCGCTCATCAAGCGCCTGACGGTCGGCATCGCCGCGCGCAGCACGCCACGGGTCAGGCGGGCGGCCTCATGAGGGCCTGGACCTGGGGTCGGTGGACGATCGGGATCGCGATCCTCGTCGCCCTGGTCGTCACCTTCAACCCGGCGGACATCGGTGCGCTGCTCGCCACCGCGAGCCTGCCACTGGTCATCGTCGGCGTATCGGGCCTCACCGGAATGCATCTGCTCGGTGCGGCCACCTGGCGGGCGCTCACGAGGCGTCTCGCGGGCGTCCGGCTCGTCTGGTGGCCCGCCGTGCGGACGTACTACGCCGCCCAGGCGCTTGGTGGGTTCACCCCGGCCAGCGTCGGGTCGGACGTCTATCGCGTCGCGACGCGGCGAGGTGCGGGGGACAGCCTGCGCGGGGCGATGCTGCCGGTCCTGGTTCAGCGCGCGACGAGCTACCTGGCCGTTGCACTCCTCGGAGCCGTCGCGCTGCTGGTGGCCTCTCGCCCCACGTCCTTCACCGTGGGCGTCACGATCGGAGCGCTCCTCGTGTCGCTGGTGGTACTCGGCACCGCGAGCATCGTCATCAGCGGACCGGGACCGCTCGGCGCCGTGCGCGACCGGCTGCTCGGGCCGGGTGACACCCACCCGCAGGGGATGGCCGGCGCGGTCGGCATCGGTCTTGCCCTTGGCTTGGTTTTCCATCTCCTGGGCATCGGTCTGACCTACCTTCTCGTCCTCGCCGTCGAGCCGGAGGCAACGGCGCCCGCCGCCCTGGCGGCGGTGGCAATCGCCCGGGTCAGCCTCCTCGTGCCGATCACGCCGAGCGGGCTCGGTATCCAGGAAGCCGTCCTGGCGGCCCTGTTCGTGGGGATCGGCCTGCCCCCCGAATCGGCCCTTGCCGCCTCGCTGCTCGCACGGCTGTCGCTCGTGCTGACCGCACTCATCGGGGCAGGGGCGATGCTCATTCCCGCGGAGCGCACGACGAGCCTGACCGCGCCCACGCCGCGTTGACGTCCGGCTGACCCGCTTCCCATATCCTGTCCGGGATGCGGGCCCTGATCTTCGACCTCGACGGGACGCTGATCGACACCGTCTACGCGCACGTCTTCGCCTGGCAGCGGGCGCTGGCGGAGGCGGCACTGCCGATCGAGGGCTGGCGGATCCACCGCCGGATCGGGATGAGCGGCGGCCTCTTCACCCGAGCGCTCGCCCGCGAGCTGGGGCGACCTCTGAGTGATGACGAGATCGACGCCATCCAGGCCCGCCATGGCGAGCTCTACCGCGAGCTGCTCCCCGAGCGACGGCCGCTGCCCGGGGCGGTCGACCTCCTGGGTCATCTCCGCGACCTGGGCGTCCCGTACGGGATCGCGACCTCCGGTCGTCGGCCGGAGATCGACGCTTCACTCGAGGCGCTCGGCATCGGCGAGGGGGTGACCGTGGTCGAGCGGGGCGACGTCATGCGGGCCAAGCCCGAGCCGGACCTGTTCCTCGCCTGCCAGGAGCGGATGGGGGTCGAGATCCGGGACGTGACCGTGGTCGGCGACGCGGTCTGGGACCTGCTGGCCGCACGGCGGGCCGGGATGCTGTCCGTCGGCCTGCTGACCGGCGGCTACGGGGAGGACGAGCTGGCCCAGGCCGGCGCGTTCCGGGTCTACCGTGACCCCGCCGAGCTCGACGCCTCGCTCGACGAGCTGGGGATCGGCTGAGCTAGTTCTCCGTGCCGCGCAGGCGGCCGCGAATCCCGCGCAGCGCCCGCTCGGCTCCGTGGGCCGCCAGCCGCCCGGCCTTTAGGCCCAGCCGCACGCCCCGCCGGCCCATCCACGCATACGAAGCCCGGATCGTCCGGAGGTCCTCGTCGATGTCCGATGCCTCCACCCCTGCGGCGGCGAGAACGGCGGCGCGGTCGGCCGGCTGCATGCTGCGGAGCGCAATCCCGATGGCAATCAGGACCGCGGCGGCATCGTCCAGCTGGCCGGCGATCGGGATGAAGCCCGGGACGAGGTCGATCGGCGAGACGAGGTACACCGCCGCGCCGACGAGGGCCAGCCGCCGCCGGCTCGTGACCTTCGGGTGACGGCTCAGGTTCCACGCCAGCCGTCCGTAGCGGGGCAGGCGTCGGACAAGCGCCCCGAAACGTTCCCGCGGAAACGGATCCCCGGTGCTCTTCGTGGTGGCTGGGCTCATCGGTCTACTCCTGGCGGTTGAACGCCCAGGCCGCCGCCGCAAGGAGGACGATGGCGAAGGCGGAGATGAGGATGACCTCCTCCCCCAGGGTCATCGTGTGGCCGAAGACGGTGACCCCCACCCGAGGGTCCGCTGACCCGATGAACACCTGGCGGATGGCGTCCACCCCGTAGGTCAGGGGGTTGAACTTGCTCAGGACCTGGAGCCAGTCGGGCGCCTGGTTGATCGGGAAGAACACGCCAGCCAGGAAGATGAGGGGGAAGACGAGCAGCTGGATGAGGAGCTGGAATCCCTGCTGCGAGCGCATGAAGCTGGCGATCATGAGGCCCAGCCCGGACAGGGCAATCGAGAGGATGAGCGAAATCGGGACCAGCAGCAGGATGGTCTGGACATCAATGTCCACGCCCACGATGGGCGTGATCAGGAGCATGAGCCCGACCTGCAGGAGCGCCACCGCCGCCGCGCCCAGCGCCTTGCCGAACACGATCCCGGTCCGCCCCAGCGGTGCCACCAGCAGCTCGCGGAGGAAGCCGAACTCCCGGTCCCAGACCACGCTGACCCCGGCGAACAGGGAAGTCGTGAGCACCCCCATGGCGATGATCCCGGGGTACATGAACTGGATGAAGTTCACGCCCGGCGCCACCGAACCGATGAGGTTGCCGAACCCCGCCCCGAAGATGACCAGGAAGATCAACGGCTGGGCGAAGGAGCCCACCATCCGTGACCGCTCGTTCACGAAGCGGAGGAGCTCGCGGTAGGAGACGACCCAGGTCCCGCGCCAGATCTCGGTCATCGGTCTAGCCTCACGGCCATCGGTCAGCGCCCGCGTCCGAACCGACGGCCCATGGCCGACCGGAGCTGGTCCATGGAGTCGAGCTCCGAGTCGCGGATCTCTCGACCGGTGAGGTGGAGGAAGACGTCGTCCAGGGTCGGTTCCCGCACGCTGACCGACGCCAGCGGCTGGCTGAACGTCTTCACGAATTCGGGCAGGAACTCGGCGCCGTGGGTGACGTTGAAGCTCACCGTTCCGTCCCGGACGGCCGCCTCGGCTCCGTACCGGTCCTGGATCTCGGCAGCCGCGGCCTGGCTGTCGCCGGTGGCGATCGTCACCAGGTCGCCACCGACCGAGCGCTTGAGCCCGACCGGCGTGTCGAGCCCGACGATCCGGCCATGGTCGATGACCGCAATCCGGTCCGAGTGCTCGGCCTCGTCCATATAGTGGGTCGTCAGGAAGATCGTCAGCCCCTCGGTCTCACGGAGCTTGCGGAGGTAATCCCAGATCAGGCGGCGGGTCTGCGGGTCGAGGCCCAGCGTCGGCTCGTCGAGGAACAGGACCTTCGGGTGGTGGAGGAGGCCGCGGGCGATCTCGAGCCGGCGCTTCATCCCGCCTGAGAACGTCCGTACGCTGCCCTTCCGCCGGTCGGCGAGGTCGACGATGTTCAGGAGCTCGGTCATCCGCTGCTCCCGCAGGTCGGCCGGGATGCCGTACGCGTGGGCGTGGAAGCGGAGGTTCTGCTCCGCGCTCAGGTACTCGTCGAGGGTGGTCTGCTGGAAGACGAGACCGATGGAGCGGCGGACCTCGCTCCGCTCGTGC
>DATFEC010000316.1:0-2952 GCA_035251655.1 Candidatus Limnocylindria bacterium
GAGTCGCCACGGCCCGGGGTCGGCGCCGATCACCGGGAACCAGAACAGGAGCGCCACCCCGAACAGCGTGGCATGCTGAAAGACGTGGACCCACTCGACCTCGAGGGCGTAGTCGTACAGCTCCGAGAAGTGCCAGCCCCAATTCACCGCCGCGAACAGCAACCACGCGAGCACCGGAAAGGTGAGCGCCTTGACGACGCGGCTGTGGAGGACGGCGAGCAGCGTTCGGCGCGCGTCCTGGTCCACCGCGCGGAGGACGAGGGTGACCGGCGCCGCCAGCAGCAGGAGCGGAGCGGCGACGAACTGGAGCAGCAGGTGCTGGAGCATGTGGATCGTCAGCAGCGCACCGGAGTAGGTTTCGATCGGCGAGAGGAGGGCGACCGCAACCGCCGCCAGGCCACCGCCCCAGGCCCAATGACGGGAGCGAGGCACGGGGTTCCGCGGATGTCGCCGAGCGACTCGCCGGACGAGCCACCAGTACCCGACCGCACCCGCGGCCACGGCCAGGGCCGGCAGCGGGTTGAACGTCCACGCCCACAGGATGCCGGGCCAGGCCGGAGCCGGCGGCACCGTGCCGTGGGCCAGGATCGCAACCGGGTCGACGAGTCTCGCCACCGCCAGCCCGCTGGCCGACAGCAGGCCCATCCTCAACGGACGTGGAACCGAGGGCCGGCTCATCGGCTCATTCTGGTTCATCCGTTCCGGAACCACAGCCGACGAGGAGACGTCTGACCCGCATGCGCATCCCCGGCCGCGGGCCGCTCGCCGGCCTTGCGGTTCTCGTCCTGTTGGCTGGCTGTGGCCAGCTCAGCCAACCGTCCGGCGGCGGCCCGGTCGTGCACCCCGGTGGGACGGCGGTGGTGATGCGGATCGAGCACACCGGTGGCCTCGTCCCGTACGAGGCGCTGTTCACCAGTCTGCCGTCGTTCACCGTGGTCGGTGATGGGCGGGTCATCGTGCAGGGTCCGGTGGCCGACATCTTCCCCGGCCCGGCCCTGCCCAACGTCCTCGTCCGCCGCCTCACCGAAGAAGGGATCCAGTCACTGATCCTCCGGATCACCGAGACCGGGCTCTTCGAGGAGAGCGAATCGTTCAGCGCCGCGAGCGAGTTCGTGGCGGACGCCCACACCACGGTATTCACGCTGCGCGCGGACAGTCGCGAGGTCGTCGTCGACGTGTATGCCCTCGGCCTGCTCTCGGATCTCGACGACGTCCCGCCCAGCGTCCCGGACAGCGAGATCGACGCACACGGAGCCCTCACCACGCTCGAGGGCGAGCTCGTGGACCTCGAGACCTGGATCCCCGAAGACGACTGGGCCGATGCCGAATGGCAGCCATACGTGCCGACCGCGTTCCGCCTGCTCGTCAGCAACATCGACGACATCGAGCCGCTGCCCGAGGAAGGCGAGCCCATCCCGTGGCCGGGCAGCACGCCCCCGGACGAGATCGGAGATCTCAGCTCGGTGCAGAGCGTGCGGTGCGGTCTGGTGATGGGTGAGGAAGCTGCCACCTGGTATGCCGCCCTCCAGGAGGCGACCCAGTCGTCCCGATGGATCTACGACGGCCACGAGTACCGCGTGATCCCACGACCGCTCCTCCCCGACGAAGTGCTCGACTGTGGCCCCGCCGAACTCTGACGCCCTGACGCCCGCCGCTGGACGCCTTCTGCCTGCCTCCGCGGCCTGACCCGGCGGGTACAATGGCCGCCGTGCCGCGGTCGAGCCTCGTCGACCGGTTTGGCCTGATCGGGGCGCGTCCCGGCGTGTGTCCGAAGCGCCTCCCATACAGGAGCGACTCGTCGGACTGATGCGAGCACGAACCCTTCGTCGGTGGCAGACGGCCTTGATCCGCCTCCTCGCCGTCGCCGTGCCGGCGCTCCTGCTCGCGGGATGCATCTTCCCGCCGGAGCCGATGACGACCGAGGCCGAGGAAGTCCGGACCCTGTTCCTGGTCATCTTCTTCCTCGGGGCGGCGGTCTTCGTCGGAGTCGAGGGCTTCCTGCTCTACGCCGTCTTCCGCTATCGCCGTCGCGACGATCGGCTGCCGGTCCAGCACCACGGGAATACGAAGGTCGAGATCGTGTGGACGGTCATCCCCACCATCATCGTCCTCATCCTGTTCGTGACGAGCATGTTCACCCTGGGCAGCATCAGTGCCCGGAGCGATGACGCGCTGGTGATCGAAGTCGACGGACAGCAGTACTCGTGGTCGTTCCGGTACGAGAACGGCTACACCGTCGTCGCCAATCCGCCGGATCCGCCGGCGATGGTGGTCCCCGTTGGCGAGCCGGTCCGTCTCGTGCTCCGAAGCGACGATGTCATCCACTCGTTCTTCGTGCCCGCCTTCCTGGTGAAGATGGACGCCATCCCGTTCGGCCAGGACCAGCACCCGAATGAGCTCGAGTTCACGGTCACCGATGCGGGCATCTATCGCGGTCAGTGCGCGGAGTTCTGCGGTGACCTCCACGCCGACATGACCTTTACCGTGCAGGCCATGCCCCCGGCCGAGTTCGCCACCTGGCTGGAGGACGCGTCGACCGCCACGCCGACGCCGCCTGAGCCGTCTATCCCGCCGGACATCCACGTCGTGGAGCTCAGCGCCGAGGACATAGCCTTCGATCGCCTCGACCTGGAGGTGCCAGCCGGCGAGCCCTTCGTCATTCGCTTCACGAACCTCGAGGACGTGGTCCACAACGTCTCGGTCTACGACGGAGACGTGACGATCTTCGAGGGGGCCGAGGTGACCGGTCCAGACGTGACGGTCGACTACCTGATCCCAGCGCTGGATCCGGGGGAGTACGTCTACATCTGCGACTTCCACCCGATCCCCCAGATGACCGGTACCCTGATCGCGAACTAGGAGCCGCACCGACCGATGGCGACGACCACGCTGGCACCCGAGGGCAAGGCCTACACGCGTTCGTGGGTCCTTGACTGGCTGACCACGGTCGAC
>DATFEC010000143.1:0-2598 GCA_035251655.1 Candidatus Limnocylindria bacterium
GGCGGCCCGCAGCGCGACGAACGCCCGGTGCGAGTTCGTATCGGCCGTGTTCTGGGCGAGGACGGTCAGCACGAGCTCGGCAACCGGGTCCAGCCGGGGCCCCGACCAGGTGGGCAGGCCATATCGGTCCGCCAGTCGCTCCAGAACAGGACCGATGCGCGCGCGCCGCACGCGGCGCAGCGCGGCGAGCCGGCGACGGTTGACCTTCACGCGGCGCCCATGCGCTCGACCTGGCGCGCATAGCCGGACCAGGCTCCCGCCCCCAGCCGCGATGCGGTGCCGAGGTCGATGATCCGTCCGCGACCCGCCTGACGCTCGGACCACGTCGCGGCGTGCTCCGCCGAGCAGAGGAGGACCGTCGGTTCGCAGAAGTCCTCGCGCATCCGTGGCCCGCCCGCGGCCAGCCACAGCCGCTCCGGTCGATCGGCCGTGGCACCGCCCGGCAGAGGCAGGGCGATCGCCCGCTCACACACCCCGCAGCGGGTAGAGATGGCGGCGGATTCGCCCAGAGCGGCAGCGATCCCGAGCGCGTCGTACGCGCACCACGTCCGGTAGTCGCGCCCTCGCAGAATCAGTCCGTGCGGCGCCGCGGCCAGGGTCAGCCCGCCGGCCCCGACCACCGCGCCTGTGGCCCCCCGGTCGATGAGTCCATTCGCCGCGAGCTCCTCGAGCGCTTCGGCGACCTGCTGGGGGTCGACCCCGTCGGTGGCCGCAGCCAGGGCATCCGCGGCGATTGGTCGACCGTCTCGGACGAGCAGCGCAAAGGCCGTCCGGCGGACGAGCTCGACCTGGTCATCGCCAGCCACGGGTGCCCAGCCGCTTACCGATGCCGATGCCGCGAGCCAGGCGCGCGGTGGCGTTCGCCAGCAGCCGCTCGGTGTCCGCCATCGCCGTCTCGAGGTCGGTCGGGCGGTCCACGATGGGCTGGACGACGGCGAACGCGCCTGAAGCCTCGACGATCTCCGCACCCGGACCGAGGCCCCCGCACAGGAGGAGCACCGGTGCCCGACCGGCATGCCGGGCCACGCCGAGAGCCGCCTTGCCGGCCAGCGTCTGCTCGTCGGCACGCCCTTCACCAGTGATCACGATATCTGCCCCCTCACAGGCTGCGGCCAGGCCGACGAGCTCGGCGACGACCTCGACCCCGGGCCGTACCTCGGCCTTGGTGAACCCCAGGAGCCCTGCGGTCGTGCCCCCCGCCGCACCCGCTCCGGGCACGTCGACGACGTCGCGGCCCGTGGCCCGCCTGATCTCAGCACCCCATCGTCCGAGCGCGGCGTCGAGCTCCGCCACCGTCTCGGGATCGGCGCCCTTCTGCGGCGAGAAAGACGCGGCCGCTCCCCGCGGCCCGACCAGGGGGCTCGTCACGTCCGACGCGATCACGAGCTCGACCGTGTCGAGTCGCGGATCGAGTCCACCGATCTCGATGTGGTCGACCGCGGCCAGGGCCGCGCCGCCATCCGCGATCTCCTCGCCCCGGGCGTCGAGGAGCCGCAGACCGAGCTCGGTCAGCAGCCCCGCTCCTCCGTCCGTCGTTCCGGACCCTCCGAGACCGATGACCAGGCGGCTCGGGCCGGCGTCCAGCGCGGATCGGATGACGCGGCCCGTGCCCCGGCTCGAGGCCGCTCGCGCGACATCGGCGGTTCGCTCGGACGGGGCCAGGTGGGCAAGGCCGCTGGCGGCAGCCATCTCGACGAAGGCGGTGGCGCCGTCGTCCAGGGCGAGCCAGTCGGCGCTGATGTGCCGGCCCAGGGGATCCACGGTCTCCACCGATCTTCGGTCGATCCGGTCCCCCATCGCGGCCGCGATCGCGGCCAGGGTCCCCTCCCCGCCGTCAGCCATCGGGATCAGCGCGATTTCGTCGTCGGGGCGGGCAGACGCCCAGCCGCGGGCGATGGCCGCCGACACCGCCACCGAGTCGAGCGCACCGCCGAACGAGTCTGGCGCGACCACCACCCGCAGGGCGGGACTCACGAGCGCCGTTCCGAGCGGCGGGCGCGGTACGCCGGGATGCTGATCATCGGCGGACGGATCTCGTCGCCCACCTCGTGGACCTCGAGGCGGAAGCGCTCGCCCTCGACCCGGATCCGATTCATGCGTTCGCCCATCTCGGTCATCAGCTCGATCTGCTGGCGCTCTTCGAGCTTGGTGATCGCCGCCTTGAGGATCGTGAACGACATCCGCGAGAGATCGATGAGCGACTGGTTGCGGTGGATGCGACGTTCGAGGTCGACCTGGCCGATTCCCGGCAGGCCGACCCGATCGAGGACGTCGATGAGAAGCCCGATCTCGACCGCGTAGCCGGTGAAGAACGGTACCGATTCGAGCAGCTCGCGGCGACCGGCGTACTCGCCGGCAAGGGGCTGGATGACGCCGGACAGCTCGGGGACGAACAGGTTGATGAGCGGCCGCGCCATGAGCTCCGTCACGCGCCCGCCTTCCTCGGGTTGCATCCCGCCCGCGGCCTGCAGCGGACGGTGGTAGAAGCCCTTCACGTACTGGATTCGCGGCTCGCGAAGGAGCGGACCGAGCAGCCCGTAGACGAAGCGAGGCTGAATGTTGCGGATATCGGTGTCGACCCACACCACCAGGTCGCCG
>DATFEC010000238.1:0-6997 GCA_035251655.1 Candidatus Limnocylindria bacterium
AACCACGTAACCCGAGGGCGCAGCGGGCTGATCGCCATGACCAGCAGGGGATCCCAGCCCGAGTGGTGGTTGGACGAGATCTGGAACGGCGCCTGCGGCCAGTGCTCGAGGCCCTCGCTCCGCACGCGGAAGAGCAGCCACACGATGACCCGGACGCCAATCCACTCCAGCCGGTAGCGCCAGGTGACGGTGACGCCGAGCAGGTGGGCGCCGATCTCCCTCCCCCCGCTGACGCCCGGGCCGCTCACGCCGCGGCGAGCTCCGGCTCAGCGGCAGCAGGTTCGCCCAGCTCACGCCGCCTCGCGTCAACCTGCCGCAGGGCGAAGGCGGCCAGGACCAGGAACCCGATCGCCACGTACATGGCGGCGACAGGCCCGGCTGCCGCACCGACGCTTCTGCCGACCGCATCCATGGTGAGTCCACCGACGACGAGGAACACCGGAGTCGCCATTGCCGTGCCGGCGTTGAGGATGCCCATGTAGCGCGCCGACGTGTGCTTGGGAATGACGTCGGACATCAAGGCCCAGTCCACCGACAGGAACGCACCGATACCGATGCCTGCCGGAACAAAGAGCGCGATCGCCAGCTCCGGGGATGGCGCCAGCGCGAGACCGAGCAGGCCGATCGCAGTCAGGGCCATCCCGCCATAGATGATCGGCTTGCGCCCGAACCGGTCAGAGAGCCGGGCCCCGGGGATCGAGGCCAGGCCGGACATCCCGGCTACCACGATCGTGGCGTAGAAGACGAAGCGGCTCGCCTCCGCCTCGCTCAGCCCGTGCGTCCGCTGGAAGTAGTACAGGCCGAGAGACGTGGCCGCCGCGGCGGCGCCGAGGAACAAGAGGCGGACGAGGAGCAGCCACAGGACGCTCTTCTCGCGAAGGATGTCGGAGCCCCACGCGGACATCGCGACCCGGGGCCAGGACATCGTTCGCCGGGGGCCCACAGTTCCCTCGTGAACCCGGAGGACCACGATGAGCATGGCGACGATCTCCACCACGCCAAGGGCCAGGGTGGCCGCGAAGAGCGATCCCCCTTCCTGCAGTCCGAACATCGCGATTCCCGCCCCAACGATCGACCCCAGCACGATCATCAGGCCCATCAGTCCGCTGGCGGTGCCCACCTGGCGCGCGGGAACCAGGTCCGGGACGTAGCCCTGGAACGGACCCTGGGCGAAGTTCGAGGAGACCTGGATCAGGAAGTAGAACGCGATGAGGACGACGAACGTGTTCGAGGTCGCGATGCCATACAGGAACACCATGTCCAGCAGGCCGCCGATGAAGATGTACGGCTTGCGTCGACCCCAGCGACTGATCGTGTAGTCGCTGAGCACGCCGACCGTGGGCTGCACGAAGATCGAGGCGATGACGGCCACACCGTTGATGACCGCGAGGCCGGTCCCGGCGTTCCTGGTCCCGACCATGTCCTCGACCATGCTCGGCACGATCTGCGTTCCCAGCCCGAACTGGATCGTGAGAATCCCGAGCCAGTAGACCGACAGGGTCACCAGCATGTTCAGCGGAAGCAGCGGTCGCGCGTCCACGTTCGCGGCGGCACTCCCCGACCCAGGCATCGGACGCTCGCTCATCGGACGGGCAAATCGAGCAACGTGGGCGGCAGCCTAGACCCTCCCCGGCCCGGTGGGAAGACAATTCGGCGACAGGGTGTCGGTCAACCCGGCGGGTAGAATCCGCGGGCAGTGTTCATCGATCCGGTCGCCTTCCGCATCGGTCCCATCGCCATTCACTGGTACGGAATCATCTTCGCGGTCGCCGCGGTGGCGGCCGCGTGGCTTGCTTCTCGCGAGGCGCGCCGACGGGGCGAGGACCCCGACCGGGTGTGGACCATGCTCCTCGTCGCGGCGGTGGGCGGGATCATCGGCGCACGGATCTACCACGTCATCCACGAGTGGGACCTGATCTACTCGCAGCGGCCGGAGCTCATTCCGCAGATCTGGATGGGTGGCCTCGGCATTCCGGGAGGCGTGGCCGGCGGGCTCGTCGCGCTGGCGATCTACACCCGCGTCCAGGGCCTGAAATTCTGGCGCTGGATCGACGTCGGGGCGCCGGCTTTGCTGCTCGCCCAGGCCATCGGTCGGTTCGGGAACTTCGTCAACCAGGAGCTGTACGGCCCGCCCACCGACCTTCCGTGGGGCATCCCGATCGACGAGGCCCACCGCGTCCCGCCCTGGACCGATCTCGACCAGTACCCGGTCGACTCGACCTTCTTCCATCCCCTGTTCCTGTACGAGTCGCTCCTGAACCTGCTCGGGATGTTCGTCCTGTTGCTCGTGGGCCGTCGCTACGCCCGACGCCTGTACGACGGAGACATCGCGATGATGTACTTCATCTGGTACGGCTCGGTCCGGACGCTGCTCGAGGGGTTCAGGACGGGGAACTGGCTCATCGGCGGTATCCCGACCGCGGCCATCATCGGTATGACGGTGGCGGTGATCGGCGCGGCGGTGATCATCATTCGCCACCTGAAGGGCTGGGGCGCGCCGGGCGCGTTCGTGATCGAAATGGAAGAGCGGGAAGCGGCCGCTGCGGCCAAGGAGATGGTCAGCGAGGGTGGCCCGGTCGACGCGGAGCCTCCCTCGACGGAGCCCCAGGCTGGCTGACCGGCCGGGCGTGTCGCCCGACATCACCGCAGCGGTCGGTGGGACGCCACTCGTCGCCCTCGATCGGCTCGGCGCGGGGGTCAACCCCCGCCTCGTCGCCAAGCTCGAGGCCATGAATCCCGGCGGATCGGTCAAGGACCGGATCGCGCTGCCGATGATCGAGGCCGCGGAGCGGGCAGGGCTCCTCAAGCCGGGCGGAACGATCGTAGAGCCGACCAGCGGCAACACCGGCGTGGGGCTGGCCATGGCCGCAGCGGTGAAGGGGTATCGGTGCATCTTCGTCATGCCCGACAAGCAGTCGGAGGAAAAGCGGGCCCTGCTGCGCGCCTACGGTGCGGAGATCGTCGTCTGCCCGACCGACGTGGAGCCGCAGGACGAGCGGAGCTATTACCGGGTTAGCGACCGATTAGCACTCGAGACCCCGGGTGCCTGGAAGCCGGACCAGTACGCCAACCAGGCAAACCCCCGGGCGCACTACCTGACCACCGGGCCGGAGATCTGGGACGCGACCGAGGGGCGGATCACGCACTTCGTGGCCGGGGTCGGGACCGGCGGCACGATCAGCGGGGTGGGCCGATACCTGCGGGAACAGCGCGCCGAGGTCGTGATCGTGGGCGCCGACACCGAGGGCTCGGTCTTCAGCGGTGGACCGATCCATCCCTACCTGACCGAAGGCATCGGCGAGGATTTCTGGCCGGACACCTACGACACCGATGTCGCTGACATCGTCGTCCGGGTGCCGGACCGCGACGCGTTCCTCACCGCCCGGGCCACGATGGCGACCGAGGGCCTGCTGGTCGGGGAGTCGGGTGGCAGTGCGCTTTGGGCCGCGCTGCAGGTCGCGCGGGACGTGGACGACCCCGACGCCCTGACCGTCGTCCTGCTGCCAGATTCCGGTCGGAACTACCTCGCCAAGCTCTACAACGACGACTGGTTGCGCGAGGCAGGGATCATCGGCCCCGACGAGGCCGTGGCCGGCTACGACTGGCGCGCCACGCGCCCGGAGGTCGTCGTTCGGCGCCGGTCCTGACGGCTCAGGCTGCGAGCCCGCTAGGCAGCGACCTGTGACCCCTCGATGACCTCGGGCTTGTGGGCAGCGAAAGCGTCTAGGACCTCGCCCTTCTCCTTCTCCGGCACACCGACCGTGTCGAGGGTGCGCCCCAGCTCCGCAGCCACCTCATCGAACTCCGCGGACGTGATCTGGAACTCGCGGTGCGCCTCTTCCAGGCCGAGGGCGGTCTTCCCTGGCTCGGTGCCCTGGTAGACGAACGGTCCGCCGGCCACATTCGCGACCCACAGCGTGCGCATGAACTTCAGGCCGGGGAGGCGGTCCAGCTGGTCGTTGTGCCACCGGCGGAGCGCCGGATTCTGCGACTGCTGGCCAACGATCGGGTTCTTGATCAGCGCGTCGCTGAAGTGATCGACGACCGCGGCGATCGCAAAGATGCCGCCCAGTCGGTCGTAGAGGCTCTTTTCCTGCATCGAACTGCCAACCTTTCGCTCCTCGCATCGACCGGCGCCCGGTGCGTCGCGGCGATGGTTTCTGATCTCTAAAATACACCCGCGCTAGCAATACAGTCCACCGCCAGGGACGATGTGGTTCCGGGCCCAATAGCCACGCACAGACGGGTGGGGGTACCCTACGGTCGTGACCACGACTGCCCAGCCGCCGGCGAGCGAGGCAACCAAGGTGTCCGCGTTACCGCACGTCCACCACTGGATCGGCGGCAAGCGTGTCGCCGGTACGAGCGGACGCACGGGACCGGTCTACAACCCGGCTACCGGTGAGGTCGCGCGCGAGGTCGACTTCGCATCGGTTGAAGAGGTCGACGCCGCGGTCAAGGTCGCGACCGAGGCCTTCCCCGCCTGGCGGGCGACGTCGCTCAGCAAGCGGACCGAGATCATGTTCCGCATCCGGAACCTGGTCGACCAGCACCGGGCCGACATCGCCGCTCACCTCACCGCGGAGCACGGCAAGGTCCCGTCGGATGCCCTGGGGGAGATTGCCCGCGGCCTGGAGAACCTCGAGTTCGCGACTGGGATCCCGCAGCTGTTGAAGGGCTCGTTCAGCGAGCAGGCCTCGACCGGGATTGACGTCTACCAGATTCGGCAGCCGCTGGGCGTGGCGGCGGGCATCACCCCGTTCAACTTCCCGGCCATGGTGCCGATGTGGATGTTCGCCAACGCGATCGCTTGCGGGAACACCTTCATCCTGAAGCCGTCCGAGAAGGATCCTTCCGCATCGGTCTACCTCGGGGAGCTGCTGACCGAGGCGGGCGTGCCGGACGGCGTATTCAACGTCGTCCAGGGCGACAAGGTCGCGGTCGACCGCATCCTCGAGCATCCCGACATCGCATCGGTCTCGTTCGTGGGATCAACGCCGGTTGCGCGTTACATCTACGAGAACGGGACGAAGGCCGGCAAGCGTGTGCAGGCCCTGGGTGGCGCGAAGAACCACATGATCGTGCTGCCGGACGCCGATATCGACATGGCCGCCGATGCCGCGGTGTCCGCCGCGTACGGCTCTGCCGGTGAGCGGTGCATGGCGATCAGCGTGGTCGTGGCGGTGGGGGACGTCGGCGAGCCGCTGGTGGAGGCCATCAAGGCGCGGCTGCCGAAGATCAAGGTCGGCCCCGGCAGCGATCCGGAGGCGGAGATGGGCCCGCTCATCACACGCGAGCACCGCGACAAGGTCGCGTCGTTCCTCGACAGCGGCCCGCACCAGGGAGCGGATCTGGTCGTGGACGGTCGGGAGCACCCGCTCTACCAGGACGGGCGCGGCTTCTTCCTCGGGGTCTCGCTGCTGGACAAGGTCAAGCCCCACATGGACTGCTACCAGAACGAGATCTTCGGACCCGTGCTGGAGGTCGTCCGCGCCGAGAGCTATACCGATGCGGTCGAGATCATCCACGACAACCCCTACGCCAACGGGACGGCGATCTTCACCCGGGACGGCGGGGCGGCACGGCAATTCCAGTTCGACATCGGCGTCGGGATGGTTGGGATCAATGTCCCGATCCCTGTTCCCGTGGCGTATTACTCGTTCGGCGGCTGGAAGAGCTCGCTGTTCGGCGACCTCCATATGTATGGCCCTGAGGGCATCCAGTTCTACACCCGGGCCAAGGTAGTTACTGCCCGGTGGCCTGATCCGGGGACCTCGAAGGTAGATCTCGGCTTCCCGCGCACCCGCTAGCCTGCGCCGCTGCCCCGGCCAGCCGCTAGCATCCGGGGGTGACCGACCAGGGCATGCGGCGATTCGAGACACTGACGGTTCACGCGGGATTCGACTCGGATCCGACGACCGGTGCGGTGGTGCCGGGCATCGAGCTGGCGGCGACGTTCGAGCAGGACGCGGTCGGACAGCCGCGGAACGGGTACGAGTACTCGCGAACCGGCAATCCCACCCGCCAGGTGCTCGAGCGAGCCGTCGCGGAGCTCGAAGGCGGGACCCACGGCGTGGCCTTCGCCAGCGGGCTGGCGGCGACCCAGAACCTCCTCTACCTTCTCGAGCCGGGGCAGCGGATCCTCCTGGCCGATGACGTGTACGGCGGGACGTGGCGGCTGGCCCAGAAGGTATGGGCCCGCTACGGGGTGCACGTCGACGTCGCGGATCTGCGCGATCTCGACGCGCTGGCGGTCGCCCTCACCGACAAGACCGGGATGATCTGGCTCGAGAGCCCCACCAACCCACTGCTGAAGGTCGTCGACATCCGGGCCGTGGCCCGCGTGGCGGCCACCATCGGTGCGCTGACCGTGGTCGACAATACGTTTGCCACCCCCTATCTGCAACGGCCGCTCGACTTCGGGGCCGATGTCGTCCTCCACTCCGCCACGAAGTACCTGGGCGGCCACTCGGACGTGGTGAGCGGCGTGGTCGTCACCCGCAGCGACGAGGTCGCGGAGAGGCTCCGGTTCCACCAGAACGCCGCCGGCGCGGTCCCCAGCCCGTTCGACTGCTGGCTCGTGCTCCGCGGCCTCCGCACGCTGGCGATCCGGATGGAGCGCGCCTGCGCCAACGCGGCGATCCTGGCTGACTGGCTGGCATCACGGCCCGAGGTCAGCGCGGTCCACTACCCCGGTCTGGCCGACCACCCGCAACGTGACCTGATTCAGCGCCAGATGCTCCTACCCGGGGCGATGCTCTCGTTCCAGGTCCGTGGTGGCGGAAATGCGGCCAACGCGGTGGCAAATGCGACCCGCGTGTTCACCCTGGCTGAGTCCCTGGGCGCGGTGGAGTCGCTCATCGAGGTGCCGGCGGTCATGACCCACGCCTCGGTGGCGGGCTCGCCTCTGGAGGTTCCCGCCGACCTCATCCGCCTGTCGGTCGGCATCGAGGCGGTCGAGGACCTCGTGGCCGATTTGGAGCAGGCATTGGCCGCC